>NZ_JAKKRO010000006.1:0-126830 GCF_025654235.1 Shewanella sp. SM32
TTACGTTTGCAAAACTTACGTTTGCAAAACGACATCAATGTTCTAAGCCAGCTACGTTTAGGCCAAAAAGTCCACTTCAAGGCCAAAGAAGGCCAAGTGTTCGGGGTGGTTATCAAAATCAACAAGAAATCAGTGATGGTGGTCAGCGATGATAACCGCCAGTGGAAAATCCCACCAGGACTGGTGCAGATCATGAAAGACATCTAGCCAGGATGCTTGGCCGAAATCTATAAGGCGTCAATACGTCCTAAAATGGACGCTTACATTAGAAGGGGTGGATCAGGTAAACTGTGCAAGTATGATCATTTCAAAAAAATTGGCAGTTCTATGACAGGAAAAAATCTTGATTTACTGCGTGAAGTAGTGAAAAAGTGTGAAGAAAAAGGCATCAATCTTACCAGTAAGCGCAAAAAAGTACTTATCGTATTACAGGAACATGATGTTCCTTTGTCTGCCTATGAAATTGCCGATGTGTTAAAACAAAGTTTGGGCGAGAGTTTACCCATAATGTCTATCTATCGCATGTTGGATTTCTTAGTACAGGAACAATTAGTGCATAAGTTATTAACGGTGAATAAGTATATTGCCTGCCATCATGTATGCGATCATCACATTCACAATCAATTTTTAATTTGTAATACTTGTCAAAAAGTCACGGAGATAGCATTGCCCACTGCTCTTGTTGAACAGTTACAGTTGAATGTTAGCCAAGCAGAATTTACCTTATCGAGCCCACAGCTTGAATTAGCGGGTTGGTGTCATGAATGTCAGCAGCAACATAATAGTTAAGTTATGTACATTAACTAATTTGGAACGCTATTTATCATGGTTGCTGAACTTATCCCATACTCACAGTAACGCTATAAATTCCCCAGCCTCCGACATTCTGGTCGATAATGTCCGTCTAAAATCGTGGATATGCCAGTCTTTATTTCATATCGCGGACCAGCTCATTAATAGAAGCAACATTACCCGGTCGCTTGCCGTGGGAAAGCGCCATGGCGAGTGATATAAGTTCCACTGTTCTTATAATATCTCGAGTAAAGCGGAATTGATCGGCCTTCGAATGTGTTAAGCGGTTTCCAAAACGCATAGGGATCTATAATATTTACCCATGAATTTAGTCACGCAGGGACCAGCTTACATGCGTCAGCAAGTCCTAAATCCGGGTAGAGACCAAAGGTTAAGCACCCTGATGGATTATCAATCCTAAATCGATACTGCCATGTTATAGTCCCTGTAGGGGTAATACGAACGCTTAAGCCGTCGCGGTCTGCAAGCTCTGGTTTCTCTAAATATGGCCTGCCGTTTATCGAACTTAACTAATTGTCAGATAAAGACATTTTTATTACTCTGTGTACATCTGATTTTAGCTAATCTGACGCAGAACCCAATATATACAGATTATGTACTCACATCGAAGAACTTCATACTAAATTGATGTAAATGACAACGAATCCAATTAAAGCAATTTAACTACTGATAACATGAAGTTACATGCTTTAGAGAACGAAAATAAATGAAGATGAAAGACGATAAAGTAGGGTCGATTTTTTGGCACGACTATGGAAACATGTAATATTAACCATTGATTTATAATAAATATATGTACACACTTCGTTTAAGAACCTTCCAATATCACAGCTGCTAAACAACAAAATCACTTCTAAATTCGATACTATTTTTAATTGCAAAAAAATGTTGTCTAATTATGTTTATCTATTAAAAAGTGGTGTGCATGACAAGTGCTTAAGAACTTCCGGCTCCATACTTCTGATTACTTTAGCAGAGTGTTCTAATTCTAAATTAAGCTCAGACCAACCATCAGTGCTCATAAACTCTGCCAGTAGATAACAAATCCTAGGTGTAACGGCTCACAATCGAAATTCCTTGTGCTCGCCATTAGCGCAATCTTCGGCTCAGATTAAGTGACAATAAAATCTTACTGAGCTCACATTAAGTGATAGACAGATGACGGTCAGCTTTATTGGTAGTGCTTAATTTCAATGCAGTGTTCAGTTCACAATAGTGTTCTGTCGCGCAGAGTTTGCGTCAGCAAGGCGAGCTCCTGATCTTTGCTTCAAACCCGAGCATAACCGTAAAAGGCCATTGTTATTAAAAATGTCTCGTTAGGCTTTAGATGAGGAAAACATAACATCCAAATGAGACAGAAAAACCGTCTCATTTGGATGTATGCTTTAGGTATACTCAAAACATACATTAGCATCAGAGATAAAATTTAATAATCTCTTAGTAGAGTGCGAGGCAGACTTTTAGGGCTAGGGACTTATGTTGCCGTTATACCTCGAAAAACTCAATCTTACCGCCAGTAAGGTGATACATACTACCAACGATTTTAATTTTATTCTGGTCTTCCAGCTGTTTCAGTACCGGGCTGTTTTTGCGGATATTCTCGATAGTCAGTTCAACATTTTTCCTTGCCACAGCATCGACAAAATCGTAATTACTCCCTTTACGCTCTCCGGTGTACTCGGTTTTTTCAATAGCAGGTTTAATTTCATTCAGCAGGCCCGTCAGGTTGCCTAGTTCTGCATTATCAATAGCGCCACGTATCGCACCACAGCGGGTATGCCCCATAACCAGCACCAATTTCGCACCAGCAAGAGCACAGGCGAATTCCATACTGCCCAATATATCGCGATTACTGATATTACCCGCAACACGGGAATTGAACGTTTCGCCGATCCCCGCATCCAGCACAATTTCCGCTGGCGCACGTGAGTCAATGCAGCTAAGGATCACTGCAGCAGGATACTGACCCGTGATACTGTTGCGTTTCTGCGCCAAATAATCATGTTTCGCCGTGCGATTCTCCCGGAAGCGCAGATTGCCCTGCTTAAAATGTTCAATCACAGCCTCAGGTGTCATGCCATCACGTTCATCTTTACTGAGGGATGCCGCAAAAGAGATAGAGGGCACCGATAAGGCCGCCAGCCCAGTTACCGAAAGGGCCGAGACAGCAAGTGTTTGTTTCAGGATTGTCCGGCGTGAGGGTTGAGCAGGTTGGTTATTTTTCATAATGTTCTGCAGTCCAGTTTGTTGAGTTAACAAAGGTTGTTGCGATAGTACTGTTAAACAAATCACAGCTTCAACCTAATGATAGTGGAGACCCAGTCAACGCGATTAAATACGGGCGGCAGGGTTACAGGTATGGCGTTTTTCATTTGCAGTTATTGTGAACCATAAGCAATGGATAGCTAGCCCGAGGGATTTCGATTGCGAGCCGCCACATCTAGGTTCTTCCACTGATGCCTGTAACATTCCTGATAAACGAAATATTCCAAAATTTGTATACATACGATTATCGAAAATTTCTTCATATGCTGCCTATAATTTCGCAGCTCAACTACCATAAGTCTAACAAAGCTAAGAGAAAGGGCGCATAAAGCAAAGATCAAAAGATCACAAAATAGATCTGTCAAAGTTGTTGTTTCCCGCATACCTACTATTTTCAACTTCTGAGAAGAAAAAAATAACAACGCAAAATCAATACCATGCACAGAGTTTGAAATTATGAGCACACTAAAACCTAATGGCGACATTTACCTGCAAGAAAGGTAAAATGCCCCCATTGTCATTGGGGAGTAGTCATCCTTAGCCTCCCACTAAGGAGTCCACGTCAACAAAATTGAGGTCTAACACCTCATGGCGTGGTCAGCCTCTGCGAATGCGGAGAGCCAGGCGAGACCTTTGGCCGCAATACGCTTTCCCAGCCGGGCGAGCAGTGTTGTCGTGCCATTGGATTATTGCTCGCCCGGCCGGATTGCTCACATGATCCTTACTCTGACTCTGTTTTTCCTCTCAGCAGGTACCATTTATTTGGCCTGCGAATACTTCGTCAACGGCATCGAATGGTTCGGCCGCCGTTTGAATCTTGGCGCGACTGCAGTGGGTTCAGTACTTGCAGCCTTCGGTACAGCACTACCTGAAACGGCGGTGACCTTCATTGCCGTTGTCTTCGGCAAAACACCAGAGCAAAAGGACATTGGCGTCGGCGCAGCCATGGGCGGTCCGCTCGTTCTCGCTACTTTAGCCTATGCAGTGGTCGGCTTGGCACTGATTTACCACCATCGCCGCCTTCAACGGGAAACGTATCATGTACGTGCCGATCACGCCCGAATGAGTCACGACCAGCTCGCCTTTCTCGCAGTGTTTGCAGTGAAAGTGGCACTTGGCCTAATCGCCTTTGCCATCAAGCCGTGGCTGGGTGTCTTGTTTCTCGCCGCCTACGCAATCTATGTCTGGCGCGAAATTCAGGAGAGCGACACAGCGCCTGAAGAAGAAGAGATTGAACCTCTCAAAATTCAGCCTTCCGTGACGGAGCCATCGTTAAAATGGGCGGCGCTGCAAGCCGTGTTGTCCCTGATAGTTATAGGCATTGCATCCCATATATTTGTAGGTCAACTTGAGGCCATTGGCACAGCGCTACAATGGTCACCACACTTGGTAGCATTGCTGCTGAGTCCGGTGGCGACGGAGCTGCCCGAGATGATGAACACACTCATATGGATACGGCAAGGAAAGGAACGCTTGGCATTGGCCAATATTTCTGGTGCCATGATGATTCAGGCAACGATTCCCAGTGCGTTGGGTATCTTCTTTACGCCATGGCTTTTTGATGGCCCACTGATGGCGGCAGGAGTCATTACTGCTTTGGCTATTATTTTTTTATGGCAGCTATTTCGACGAGGCGTTGTAGATGCGCGTGCATTGGTCGCCGTAAGCTCATTGTACGGCGTATTTGCCTTGCTGATTGCGTTCTACTTCCCTCTCTAAGGAGCAAAGTGTTAGAGAGCGCTGTGCGGTATGGCGTTCCTATTTGGCTAAATTTGCCCTACACGCCAAGAGTGTAATGTTAAATTTTGTAAATGTTGCAAAAAATTGATTTAAATGAATTAGACTTTTCAGCGATCCTTGTGACCATCAGTAGTGATGATCAATGTATATGTCTCGTCACAAAAGCACTACGCACAGCGATACACCGCCCGAACGATTTGGTTGCGCACTATGGTGGTGAGAAATTTATTTGTCTATTACCGGATACTCAGCATTTAGGCGCGATGAACATAACTCATCGTCAACGCAGTGCTCGCTTTACATTTACTCTAGTTTCCAAGCGGTCACCATTAACTGGCGTTGTGCGTATTAAACCTCATCGGCATTTGAAATGGCAAACGCTTATCGAATCCGCAGATAAGCAATCATACTTAGCTAAAAAGCATGGACGTAATCAAGTCAGCAGGGCCAGCTTGCTACGGTAAACAGCATTATTGAGTGCCAATCGTAAATTTTGATTTTTTGAAATTATCAAAGTTGAAATGTGAAGTGGGTCACGTAGCATTTGGATAAATGGAATCATTGACTACAAGACCAAAATGCATCATGCATTTGACGATTTCTAACTGACAATTAGGCTTAGTGAAGTATCATTTTAGAGCTGGCGCAGTCATTAAAAGCTCTGTAATGGTTTAATTTCCCTACATTAATTAAAGAGAAACTATTTATGTTTGTGATCGATCAAATTATTCTCCTCGCCGCGATTTTGATTATTCTTGGTATTTTATCCAGTAAATTGTCTGCGAGATTGGGTTTACCCGTACTGGTGCTCTTTCTCATGGTGGGCATGTTAGCTGGTGAGGATGGCCCTGGAGGTATTGTTTTTGATAATGCACAAATTGCTCACGCGCTTGGGTCTTTAGCTTTAGCCATTATTTTGTTTGACGGTGGTTTGCAAACACCCATCGCGTCGATTAAGCAAGTGTGGAAGCCTGCTTCTGTGTTGGCGACTTTAGGCGTATTGGTGACAGCCATGATCACTGGTGCTGCAGCGGCTTATATTCTAGATGTTTCCTTACTTTACGGTTTACTGATTGGTGCCATTGTTGGTTCAACCGATGCTGCCGCCGTATTCTCATTACTGCGTAATGCAGGTATTCATATCAACCCACGCCTTAAAGCCACATTAGAAATTGAAAGTGCGACTAACGATCCTATGGCAATTTTTTTAACAGTTGGCTTATTGGAGATCATGGTCAAAGGGCTTGAACCAGGGACTGGATTATTGATGCTGTTTATCCAGCAAATGGGTATCGGCTCCGCAGTGGGTTTAGCGGCAGGCTGGTTATCAGTACGTATTATTAATCGTATCCATCTGACGACCTCTGGATTATATCCTGTGATGGTCGCGGCATTTGGTTTACTGTCCTTTGGCGTAGCAGCTAATCTTGGCGGCAGCGGCTTTTTAGCTATTTTTATCGCTGGTGTGGTGATAGGGAATAGTCGTTTTGTTTTTCAGCGCAGTACCTTTTTATTTCACGATGGTTTGGCATGGTTAGGCCAGATTGTTATGTTTGTTTTTTTAGGCTTGCTGATTAATCCTTCGTCTTTGCTGGATGTCTGGCAGGAAGGACTGATGATTGCAATCGTCCTGACCTTAATCGCGCGACCCTTGTCGGTAATCCCTGTACTGAAGATTTTTGGCTTTAATGCGCGTGAAATTACCCTAGTATCCTGGGTTGGGTTACGTGGTTCGGTGCCTATTATTCTGGCTATATATCCGCTGATTTATGGTCTGCCTGGTGCCAGTCTTATTTTTAGCGTGGTGTTTTTCGTCGTGTTAATTTCAGCGACAATACAGGGGTCAACATTACCCTGGGTTGCACGCGCTTTAGGACTTACGGAACCGCCTCCTGCGACACCTGCAGCGACACTGGAAATTACTGCTTTAGGCGATGTGGATGCTGACATTGTCGAGTATCAATTGGGCGATACCTCACGCGCTTCTGGTCGCCGTTTATCCCAAATGGCTTTACCTGACGGTACAGTAGTGGCGATGATAACCAGAGGAAACAATGTAATTCCACCTAGGGGATCAACCTTCCTGTATGCTGGCGATCATTTATTTATTGTGATGAAGCCCGATGTGCGTGAGTTTGTTGATCTGGTTTGCTCTGGTGTTGCAGAAGCCAATCATTATGAATTACCTACGGGTGAATTGAAGTTGAAAGGCTACACCAAAGTAGCAGATTTAAAGCACTCCTACGGTATTGAACTCTCTGCTAATGATAATTTGTCATTAGATGAAGTGCTACGTCAGAGCTTGACTGACGAGCCGACCTTAGGTGCAAGTAAAGATTTTGGGGAAGTAATATTGCATGTTCGTGAGATGGTGGGTTCGAGGATTGCGACAGTGGGTATCGTACCGAACTCAGCCAATGAAAACTGATACCAAAACAATAATTTGTAAAAGCATAGTTTCATTGTGGTCAATATAGAGATCACACCTAAGCTCAGTGCATCATTTAATCGCGAATGAGTTTGCATAGGTATCTGTCCGAACTTTTGATAAAATCCAGTCAACGGGTTAGCAATCTTGGTGGACAACCGTCTAACCCGCCAGCCCTCGCAAGAGGGCGTTCCTTCTAATTCATCCTATCCAGCAGTGCCATTTCGGCTTTTCTTAGCCAGAAGATATAAGACTTTTTTCTGTCAAATCCCATTAAAGCCCACTGCTCTTTACACAAGTAATGGGCGCGAATAGCACGTTTGCAGTTAATCGATAACTGTTCAACGAGCTGGTCAAAATGGGCGACGTGGGCAGGCACGTTGAGTTCATGCTTTAAGTTGCCACCGCCCAAGGCTTCGCCTAAACGGTCGCAGGCGCTGCGGTTCGAAAACCCCTTGCCCAATTCTTGGTACACCCAATAACAGCCCCAGCGATATAACCCTAACCGTAACGCCTTAATGTTCATCCTCTGCTCGGGTTCATCGCTAAAGGCCATTAGCCACCTCATTTATCTTCTTAACCGAAAGCTTAAACACATCAATGCATATCGATGTCACATCGTCATAGGGCGCATTAGTGCGGCCATTTTCCCAACGTTGATAAGTGCTGCGACTGATGCCGTAAATCTCAGCCACTTCGTCTTGGGTCATGCCCCGTAAACGGCGCCCTACTTTCAGTAAATCCGCGGCGCGACTAGCCATAAATCCTCCTGCGTGAAGTCCATAACCCAGTTGTGCTATTTGTTATTGTCATTGTCATAACCATCCCACTAACATTGGCTCGTCCGTCTCAGTGGTCGATTGGCGCATAATCTCGGGCGCCACATCATCAAACCCTAGTGTGATTAAGTGTGTGTGGGAGGTAAATGCCTTAAACCGAATCGTTTCACTCCAATATTGCGCAGTGCGAATGCTCACCGGCCCTACATCGTAAGGGAACAAAACGCTCATACGACGGACATTGAAGCGGTGATCTGCATCGGCGAGGCGTTTTATTGCAACGCGGCGGGCCATTCACAAAAGCAAGCTGACATTGCGCAGCACAATGCTAAGGCCGAAGCCTTTAAACAGCGACTGTTATCACTGCGCCCTGCTCTCACCTTCACGGCGTTTAACAGCACCAAGGAGAAATCGGCATGAAGCAATCTGCAGTCATCAAAGACGCTTTACGCCAGTGTTATACCCTGCCCCGCAAACAAGTCGGCAGCTGCCAACAATTTTTAAAACGACTCGCCGAGGAATTGGCAAAGGAAGGTAAATGATGATTTCGACCCAATCGACCGTGGATCAGCAAATGCAAGTGCCGCTCTTTCTTACCACTAAGGAAGTCATGACACGCTACCGGATTAGCTCATCAGCAACGCTTTGGAAGTGGCGAAGAAACGACGGTTTCCCTGCTCCTATCCATAATGGCCGCCATTACTTAAAAGCGTCGCTCGATAAGTGGGATGAAAAACAGCAAGTCGCGGCTTGAATTGATTTATTAAGCCTTAAGATAAAGCCCCATTTTTGGGGCTTTATTTTTAGACCTTTATCGATGGACTGTTAGGCCATAAACTCATCGCCTTCGACATTACAGCCTTTACTACCGCAGTTAGTGCCTACTGCTACAGCATCAGCGATGATAGCGGCGAGTCCTGTGCCGACCAGTACTATTTGGGCAATTAACAAGACACCATCGGTTGATATCCATGCGACCACTGTCGCGATAAATGATACAGCAGCGACTATGGCTCCAAACCAGCTTAGGCCATTGACGTTTCTAACAAAGCTATACATCGTCATTGATAACATAGCGTTTTAATGAGCTGAAAAACTGCATCTAGCAGCCCCTAAAAGAAGGCTGTAGCGATCAGTTCATCATTTTTAAGGTTAGTTCAAATGTGACTTTTAACAAAGGCTCGCTTCGCTGGATGTTCAACAACAATCGCGTTAGTGGCAATAGTGAACTGATTGAATCATTCATGCGATATTTTGATGTTTTACCGTCCCATTTTATCGGGCTGCAGCCGAGACGTTATGTACTCTAAACCTGCTTGATAGCCTGCGGTTTCTGTTGTGTCACCGTTTTTGGCTATTAAATAAGTGGCTTTAAACATCATCAGATTACAGACGGTAAGATAATAAAAATCATCGTCTTGCTTGAAAGCACAAAACTTTTTCCACGGTATGGTGATGGATTTACCGCTAGGGGGCACAAACGTTAGCGTCGAGGCTGTGGCGGTCACTGTATGGCTACCTTCTAGGCTCGCAAGGCTCTGTAAGGTTGTATTTTCAATCGTTCGATCCAGAGTAGTTATCTTGCCTGCAAATTTGTTAGCTTGATTTTCGGCGATGTTTTTTAATACAAATTTCCACACAAGAAGGTAAGTGATAGCGCAAATTGCGATTGCGATATATGTCTCTGGGGAGTGAATTTCTACGAAAAAATAAAACAGTAGTAACGGGGATAATAACGGGATCCATAGGAGTAATGCACGAATGATAAGGGCATATAACCACTTAGCTAAACGAGCATTCTTTGCAATGCGTGCTGAATTTATTCTTTCCGCGATTGTGATTAACTGTTCCCGCATGATTAAAAATTTTAGTTCCATGACGTCCTTGCTTAACGTTAATCCGAACACTGTGCCAAGTGCATGATTAATTGAGTTGAAATGACTAAACCATAAATAAAGCTAATAGTGAACAGATAACAGTTTACCTTGTGCCGAATTGAGCTCCAATGCACCTAATTACAAAAGGGTGTTTCTGCTGCACTGCAACGCAACTAATTTACATACTGAATAAGCTCACCATTTTCTGCTGTCAGCGACAAACATGCCTAACCCCTTCTTTCTAACACGACTATTTTGCTATCACCCAGAGCTTCCAATTTCAGCTTATTTGTCCACTGTTCATAGGCCGCGGCTTGATCATCTAACCAATCGTGTTTGTTGTACACCACCATCACCCCGCCTAGTAGATGGCCTAGCATCTTCTCTGTCACATGGGGCAACACCCCAGCTTCTGACATTCTGGTCGATAATGTGCGTCTAAAATCCTGAATACGCCAGTCAGGGATTTCGAGTCTTGGTTTGATCTCGTGGATCAGCTTATTTACTGAAGCGATGTTGCCTGGGCGCTTAAGATCGTTTGCTGCGGGAAAACTCCATGGCGAGTGATAGAGGTTCCACTGTTCTTGCAATATGTCGAATAAGGCGGGACTGATTGGCCTCCGGATTGGCAAATTAGTTTTGCTATTATTTATCGGGAAGGTCCAGACCATCGACTCAAGATCAAAATCAGCCCGTTTGGATTTTAATATTTCTGATATCCGCGCCCCTGTTAGTAAACATGCCTTGATGGCATTGGTTACGGCTTTGGTCGCGCGGCATTTATCAAGCTCACGTATGATTTTGCCACACTCTAGAATGGTGAGTACTCGCGAACCGACTTTGGGCGCGGAGCCCACATCACTGACTCGTAGTTGAAGGACATCAACAAGCGATATCATTTGCCGGCGAACGGACCAGCTAAGCACCGTCTTTAATTGTTTGAGTATCGCGCCTGCGGTAACTCGACTATAAATTGCCTTTTATCGAGAAAATCTATCCACTCGCCGAGTGTGATACTTTCGACTTTGCGATCAGCAAAGCATCATAGAGATGTGCTCTAAAGCAGGATTGGTAAGGAGTAACAGTTCCCAGCTTAAGTGCTGCACTTCGCGCCGATAAAAACTGTTCACAACAATCCCTCAGTGTTGTCTGGTCCACAAATGTGTTGCACTGTTTCCAAAACACACGTGGATCTATATTATTTGCCACTGAGTTCCGTAACTCAGGGATCAGTTTCCGTGCGTCAGCTAGTTTCAAATCAGGATAACGACCAAGGGTTAAGCGTCCATGTTGATTATCAATCCTAAATCGATACTGCCATGTTATAGTCCCTGCAGGGGTAATACGAACGCTTAAGCCGTCGCGGTCTGCAAGCTCTGGTTTCTCTAAATATGGTTTGCCGTTTATTGCACGTAACCAATTGTCAGATAAAGACATTTTAATTACCCTGTGTACATGTGATTTTAGCTAATCTGACGCAGAACCCAATATATACAGATTATGTACTCACATCGAAGAGCTGCATACTAAATTGATGTGAATGACAACGAATCCAATTAAAGCAATTTAACTACTGATAACATGAAGTTACATGCTTTAGAGAACGAAAATAAATGAAAATGAAAGACGATAAAGCAGGGTCGATTTTTTGGCACGACTACGAAACATTTGGAGCGAACCCAGCGAAAGACAGACCCTCGCAATTTGCGGGTATTCGCACGGATTTAGATCTCAATATCATCGGCGAGCCTGAGACATTCTATTGTAAGCAAGCCACTGATTATTTGCCGTCTCCGGAAGCAATATTAATCACAGGGATCACTCCACAGTTAGCTAATTTAAAAGGCATCCCTGAAACTGAGTTTATGGGACGAATTCAAGCGCTATTTAGCCAACCAAACACTTGTGTTGCAGGTTATAACTCACTGCGTTTTGACGATGAAGTGACCCGTTATGGCTTTTATCGGAACTTTATCGATCCCTATGCCCGTGAATGGCAAAATGGCAACTCTCGTTGGGATATCATTGATTTAGTGCGCGCTTGTTACGCATTTAGGCCCGAAGGCATTAACTGGCCGACAAAGGAAGATGGCTCTCCGAGTTTTAAGCTAGAACATCTTACCCAAGCGAATGGTTTAAGCCATGAGAAAGCCCATGATGCTATGTCTGATGTGTATGCAACCATCGCCATGGCAAAACTCATTCGCGAGAAACAGCCTAAATTATATCAGTACTATTTTGACCTGCGTCGTAAGCAAGCGGTTAGCGATCAAATCGATGTGCTCAATATGCAGCCTTTGGTTCACGTGAGCTCTAAAATTAGTGCGCGCAATGGTTGTGCAACGTTGATCTCACCCGTAGCGCACCATCCTACTAACAAAAATGCCGTTATTTGCGTTAATTTAGCCATGGATTTAACGCCGCTATTCGAGCTAGATGTCGAGCAAATTAAAACGCGCATGTATACGTCAAGGGCTGATCTTGCCGAAGATGAATTACCTATCGCAGTAAAACAAATTCATCTTAATAAGTGCCCTTTTATCACCTCGGCAAAAATCCTCAGTGATGAGCATGCCGCTCGTTTAGGCATAGATAAAGAATTTGCCAGAGAGCAGTATAAACGCCTAAAACGTCACCCAGAATTACGCGAAAAACTGGCGCTATTATTTGAGCATGATGACAGCAGAGTAACCACAGATCCCGATTTGATGCTGTATTCTGGTGGGTTCTTTAGCCAAGCTGATAAAGCAAAAATGGAAATCATCCGTCATACCCTACCGCAAAATCTAGCGGCGTTAGATTTGCAGTTTGATGATCCGCGTATTCCTGAGATGCTGTTTCGTTACCGCGCCCGTAATTACCCTGAACTACTCGATGATACAGAGTCGCAGCGCTGGCGTGAATTCTGTCAAAGTCGCTTAGCCGATCAAGACTACGTACTTAAATTAGAAAATTTGCTACAAGAAACACAAGCGGATGAGACTAAGCAAAAGCTACTTGCTGCCCTTTGTCATTATTTGCGTGAACTTTAAGTTGTGTAAATTCAAGCTTAAGTCTTTTGTTTTATAGTCTTAAGCTTATTTGTGTGCACCAATAGACTCACTCTATACGTGAGTAACATAAGTTTATCACTCTCAATAGCACTGACATTGACAGCGTATAAACGCGAGCTAACTCGCATTTATGCTGTAACAAAATTACTAGAATGTTCTTCCATGAACTTAACAAATAAGGAATAGGGAAATGCAAGATAGATTCATTCGTAGCATAACCCAACTGCCAACGCCGTTAGCCGATGCACTTATCCCAATGTTGCACCAGAATTTTGCTGGACACATTGATGCGCAGCAACTTGCTACGCTAACAAGTGCAAGCAAAATGACCGAAGCAGAAGTGTTATTAGCATTACTGCCGATAGCAGCGGCATTGGCCAAACCGCCTATCAGTGAGTTTTATGTCGGCGCGATAGCCAAAGGTAAAAGTGGCGATATCTACATGGGTGCCAACTTAGAATTACCCGGTGAAGCGTTATTTCATTCTGTACATGCAGAACAAAGCGCTATCAGCCACGCATGGCTCAGTGGTGAAAGCCAAATTGTTGATATCATAGTTAATGCCAGTCCTTGCGGTCATTGTCGTCAGTTTATGAATGAACTGGTTGAAGGGAGCAAGATCAGCATTCATCTACCCGCACAGGAAAGCCATCCTCTGGCCTATTATTTACCCTATGCTTTTGGGCCAAAAGACTTAAATGTCACTTCGCCCTTAATGGCCAAGCAACAAACTGAATTTGCACTAGATAGTGCCGATCCTATGATCATAGAAGGCTTAGATCATGCCGGTTTAAGCTATGCACCTTACACCCAAAGTTTTGCCGCCGTGGTATTAGAAACTCACGATGGTGCAACCTATTGCGGTCGCTACGCAGAAAATGCGGCATTCAATCCCTCTATGCTGCCCATGCAGATGGCCTTATCAAATCTGGCACGCCACAATCGTGAGTTTAGCGATATCAGCCGTGCGGTTTTAATTGAGTCATCTCAAGGAAAAATCAGCTTAGTTGGCGCGACTATGGATGCGCTCCATACCGTTGCCGCCATCGAACTTGAGCACATAGTGGTAGATCCAGTGTAACGTCTGCTTCAAATGCCAAGGGGGTTTCAGAATGCCAACGGCGAAATACGTTTATGCATATTTCGCCGTTCGATTATCCACTTAAAGCTTAAAAATCAATTATCGTAGGTAATTCTGACGGCTAATCATGCACCATCCTGTCTTCTACTAACCGCGTCATTGAACTTAGCCAGATACTCCCCCTTACGCTCCTCCATCCTGATAAAACAAGCTTGCCGCTCCACTTCCGACATAACGCGCCATGCTAAAATTTCATCAAGATGCCTGAAACAACCTAAACAAATATCTTGCTGATCTAAACAACAATTTCGAATACAAGGAGTGACATTAGGATCATTCTGACCAGACGGCATATTCATTGCCACAAGGTTCAACAAAATGGAATCGACGGCCTCCCGGAAAACTAAAGATGTCAGCTGTGATAATGCCACCAGCTGTTACGACAGCCGTCAGAGTCAATTCTAAGTTCTGGCTGTAGATCACAATCAGCGGGCAACCTTTTGCGAGGGTGAAATTCACATCGGCTTGATAGAATCCCCCAGTAATGCCGACATCCATAAAGCAACTGTATTCAGGGCCATAATCGACATAGGTCCATCCAAAAACCTGGCTAAAAAAAGCCTTAGAACTCGCAATGTCGCGACTTGGGATTTCCAAATAATTGATACTGTGGTGACGGTTCATAGACTTCCTTGCTATTTAATCAGGACACAAAATGATGAACATAAAATGCGTAAGTAAAAATGGGAGCCAAAGCTCCCATTCTATTCGCGGCTTTAACTCAGGTTAACCTTGGATTAAGGCTGCGGCAAGTCCAATCAGACCGCCAAACACGCCGCCCCAAATCACTAACCAACCTAAGTGCGTTTGGATCATGTCCTGAACGATTTGTTTCACCATTTGCGGTGTTAACTCGTTTAATCTTTGCTCCACTATGTTAGCAATTTTAGTTTGCAGATCGGCCATCACATTTGGCTGTTCAATTTCTTGTTTCAGCAACTCGTGAAATGCATCGCTTTGTGCCATTTCAACTAAAGAAGCTTTCATCTTCACAATAAACGGCTCTTTTAACGGCAATAAGGCATCTGTGCCACCAAACATAGACAACATGCCACCAAAGGAAGATTGGGCGACTGTGCTAATTAACGCATCAAAAGAAGGCGCTAAATCAACCTTTTCAATCACTGGCGCCAAGTCTATTTTACTCAGCCCTTCTTTTTCAGATAGGAATCGGTCGATATTTTCAGTGGTAAAAAACTGTTTCATCATCAAATGAGCAATGCCCGCCTTAAACTCTTCAAAACGAGAAGGCACGACTCCCGAACCATAGAGTCCGGGGACTTTCTCAAACAACATATAAACTGCAACCCAGTTGGTAATCGCACCCGATAAAGCAAATAATCCGACATTCAGGACAATTGCCGAATTCATCAGGTAACCCACAACGACCAAAGCAGCCGCCAATAAATTCGTCACTAAACTCTTATTCAATCTCGTATCCCCTAAGGTGGCATCGATAAGATGCAAAACTCGCCTATATTAACAAGTTAACGGGAGTCAGGTCTAACACTCAAACCACAGTAAACAAACCCGTTTTAAAATCTGTTTTCAGTGCTAAGTCTTGGCGCAAGGGGCAAGATGAAGCCCATCAACTAAGCCGCAGCGTCACTGAGCCACAAGAAGCTGATTAGCCAGCACTGAATAAAGTGAATCTCCTTGTAGAACATTAAGTTAATTTAATGTTTGCCGACCTAAAAAAGCAAAAATTTTAATTTGCCGTCTGTGAATTATCAACTTGCCTCAACTACACTCAATCAAGATAACACACAAAAAATATGGCTCAGAATACAGCCGGCACTGAACACTGACAGTTAACCTCGGCTCAATACACAAAATTTACCCAAAATAGAATAAAGGATGCGCTTATGGAATCGGCTTTTAACACTGCAGGGGCGTTAAGTTGGCATGAATTGACAACCAATAATACTGAAGAGGCTATGCACTTCTATGCTGAGATTTTTGGCTGGCACTTTAAAACCGTCAAAATGCCCCACGGCAATTATCATATTATTGAAAATCAGGGCGTCAGCATTGGGGGGATCACCGATAGTTTGCTCCCAATGCTTCCCTCACATTGGACCGGCTACATTACCGTTAACGATGTCGATCAAGTCGCTATCAGCGCAAAAAAACTTGGCGGGGATATTCTGTTTGGTCCTGAAGATATACCCGAAGTAGGCCGTTTTTGTTGGATAAAAGATCCACAAGGCGCCATTATTGCAGCGATTAGTTATTTAAATCGCTGATCAAAAATAGCCTCCAACATGGTGAGTATTGACGACTCAAATCATTAGCCATAGGCTGAAACACATGTAGTTATCAATGTAGATGATAGGTTACCACTCAGGAACGTCTTAGATCAGAAGACGTTATTGTCTGTGTAATACCAAGATTTCATTGGTAAAAATATAAATAATTTCTGGAAACATTAGCATTATTCGCTAGAATGTCCGTACTTATGGAAGTTTTTCCCTGTCTTATGCATTGGAGCCTTGATATTAATGCTGACCCAGTTATCGCAATTCAGACACTCTTTTTTTGCCCTCCCAAGATACCTGCGAGTGATTATTTACCTCACAGCAGTCTACCTTAGCTATGTCTGCACATTAGGTTTAATCCTCCCCTATGCGATAACCATGCTGGCACCAGAAAAACTCTCAACTCTGCTCGGTCGTCCCGTCACCCTCGGTGATATACGCATTAACCCTTTTAATTTCAAAGTCGAAATCGACCAACTGGCCATTAAAGAAAAAGACGACAAACCTTTTGCTGGCATTGCACAAGTCCAATTCGAAATACATTTTTGGCGATCTGTTTTTAATCGCGCCGCCGTTATCGAAAACATACACATACAAGCGCCCTACGCACATATCATTCGCGTGGAGAAAAAAGGGAAAGCTGGATTCAACTTCGACGATATTCTGCAGACCCTGAACGGGCATTCATCCACGAGCACAGAAACAGTTCCCACAGAAGCCAGCTCACCCATTCGTGTCCTGCTCAGCCAATTTGTGTTGGATGCGGGACAATTTAACTTCGATGACAAAATTACCCATGCTCAAGTGAACTACCCCAATATCAATCTAAAACTCAGTTCCCTTGATACTGAATATTTGATGGCGGCATCATCGGCATCGATAACACCAGCCATAAAAGTAAACAAAGTTGATAATACGACACCAAACGCCCAATCAACGTCTGACTCACCCATTGTGCCTATCAAGCACAATCACTATGCGATACAACTCAGTGATGATCATACTGGTGAAATCAGTTTGCAGGGGCAATTCCAATTGTTCCCGCTAAAAGTTGCGGGTGACATCCAAGTCGCCAAACTGAAACTGACACCACTATGGCGATTTATCGACGATCAATTTAATCCCGTCCTCACGGATGGCGAGCTCAGTATTAAAACTCAATATCAAGTGGATCTTGCCGAGAATGGCGAGTTACAAGTCATCAGCAACAATGGCCAGTTTATTGTTGAAAAACTTAACCTTAACGACAAAGATCGCTCAGTGGTCAAGCTCCCCATGTTTGCCCTCGACGGCATTTCAGCCAACTTGAAGCAGCAGAAAGTGCATATCAACAAACTCCACAGCGATGGCCTAACAATGAGTGCCATTTTGAACCCAAACGGGCTCGATCTTGTTGGCTTATTCATGCCTAAATCGTTAAGTGCCTCCACAACGACTACGCAGCCGGTTGCTAAACCAATCGATGCTAAGCCAGCAGATGCTCAATCGCTTGAGCGCGTACAAGTTGCGCAAGAGGAAGAAAAACGTCAAATAGCAGAGACTGCCACTGGTCCAAGCGATAGCGCAAACAAAGCAACGGAAAGCGAATTAGCCGCAACTAACGAGAGTGATAAAACAGAACAAAAGACAGAAGCGACCGCAAATGTCACCACTGATGCCACTAAAGAAACCGCTGCAGAAGTCGCTTCTGAGGCAGATCCTCTGCTGCCAATCAAGCAAACACCAGTAACGACGTCAACTGACACTTGGTTAGTGCAACTCGATGCGCTCAATATTGAAAACTATGACCTTAATCTATCGGAACAAAAGCTAACGGCCACACCGCAGCAATGGCGAGTGTATCCGCTTAATTTTTCAACTAAGGTCATAACGAGTACCTTAACCGCTCCGATTGAATATGAGCTACAACTCAGCCTCAATGATCAAGGTACTTTGAGCTCTCAAGGCCAAGTCGATGTGACGGGCGAAACCATAGATGCCAATATCCAACTCGATAAGCTGGCATTAACCCAATTTCAGCCCTATTTAGCGCCCTACGTGAATATCCAGCTCAAGAGCGGTCTATTAAGCTCAGCAGGCAAGCTGACCGCCGATGCTAAAGGCAAAGCCATTTACGGTGGCAGTGTTGAGCTCGATGATTTAGCTATTCATGACAAATTGCGTAATGCTCCACTGGTCAAATGGCAAAAGATGAATATCAATCAACTGGATTTTGACCAACAGAAAAATCAAATCAAAATTGATCACTTAGCCTTTAATCAACCCTACGCCAAAGTGGTGATAGCCAAAGATAGAACCACTAATATCAGCGATCTTATCGTTGAGGCTCCGGCTGCAAATAGCAAGACAACTAAAAACACAACCACAGCCAGTGCTAAGCAAACCGAGCTGCAAACGGCAAGCAAGACAACGCCTGAGTTAAGCCTCGATATTCAAAAAATTAGCTTTAGCCAAGGCTCAGCTTACTTTGCCGATAACTCACTGACACCAAACTTTGCCTCAGGGATTGAGTTACTTGAAGGTAATATCACTCACTTGTCGTCAACGCCAGGGACTAAGGCCTCGGTCGATATCAAAGGTAAGATAGACAAGTATGCGCCTGTAACTCTAAAAGGCGATATTAACCCTTTGCTAGATATGCCATATTTAGATCTCGACTTAGTCTTTAAGAGCGTTGAGTTAACCTCAGTCAATCCTTACTCAGGCACCTATGCGGGTTACTACATAGATAAAGGGCAGCTATCGTTATCGTTGAACTATCAACTCGATAAGAACAAGCTCAAGGGCAGTAACCATCTGATCATAGACCAACTGAAACTTGGTAAACCCAGTGACAGTGACCTTGCCACTAGCTTACCCATCACGCTCGCGATTGCCCTGCTGCAGGACCGTAACGGCGTGATTGATTTAGGTATGGAAGTCTCTGGCGATTTAGACTCACCGAGCTTTAGTGTCGGCAGCATCATAATGACGGCGATTACCAATGTAATCACTAAAGCCGTCACAGCGCCCTTCACTTTCTTAGCAGGACTCATAGGCTCTGACGAAACCTTAGATAAGATCAGCTTTGCCGCAGGCAAATTCAGCCTAAGTGAAGATGAGCAAAAAAGTTTAGACAAACTCGCTAGCGCCTTACTCGACAGACCTATGCTCAAGCTTAGCGTTGAAGGGGAAGTCGATGCCATCAATGACAGCCAAGCCATTGCTGAGCGCATCATGAAGCGTAAATTGGCTAAATTAGCCAATATCGAATTCAGTGCGTTACCTGATGATTTAAGTCCGAGCCAATTCCCGACCCAAGGGCCGCTTGCTGATGCGTTAGTAAAGCTTTATGAACAAGAAGTTAAAGCCGATCCTACCCAAATCAGAGACACTGTTATCGCAGAGGCCAAAGACGCGCAGCTTTCCGATGACGAAATCACCACCCGCTGGCATATCGCTTTATATAATCTGTCGGTAAAAGCACAGAATGTTAACGATGGCATGTTGGGTAATTTAGCCCAAGAAAGAGCGAAAGCCGTTAAAGCTTACCTTGTGGACGTGAAAGAAATTGCTCCAGAGCGGATCTTCTTGCTCGAAAGCCGAGTGAGTTTAACCCAGAATGCAGCCCAAGTGAGTCTCACCATTGATGCTCAATAACTCAGCCAATTAACTGCTTTTTATATAAAACTAAGCCCGCTAAAGTTCGACTTTAGCGGGCTTTTACCTTATGGCTAACCGTCATAACCAATCAAAAAACCATTCTTCTACAATCAAATCATCTATCTGTTAATTCACTCTAAAATGTTGGCCGTGCTTGGTGCCATAGGTTACACTCTGCGGCCTTTATACAACTGAGATCACAGTTTTTAAACGACTGGCTCTCAGACTCGCCGCACACTTTCTGTGGCGCCATGACGCACAAATGTTCTTCCACAAAAATTATCATTAAGGTCAATAACATGTTTATCATTCGCTGGATTTTAGGCAGGATTATTCTGTTTTTAAACTTCGTATTTAGCCCTAAGAGGCGCCAACGTCCACTGGCTGAGCAACAAAAAATTGATGCTCAAACTCAAGCATTAGCCCTGTATCAATATCCTGCATGCCCATTTTGTGTAAAAGTCCGCCGTGCAATGCGTCGCCAAGGACTCAACATAGTGACCCACGACGCTAAAAAAGCGCCGCATAAAGATGAACTCATCGCTCAAGGCGGCAAACAGCAAGTGCCTTGTCTGCGGATTGAAGAAAACGGTCAAGTACAGTGGTTATATGAATCAAAAGAAATCATTAACTACTTAGACCAACGCTTCGCCTAAATCACGGCGCAACGGTCAGCGCAAATATACAAATAAGTGCGTCCAATAACCTTTTCAATCGTCTGTTCAATGGGCTCCTTACAAAGGGCTTTACGTTGGAATGACAAGGTTTCGGGCGCAGTTCTTTTATTGCGTTGTTTTATCGCATTTACTTACGCCACAAATATTCACGGTCAGAATAATCAAATAACCACTGGGGCTGATACACCACCAATAGCGTTACCGCCATGCCATTAAGCAATGCCTCTGGGAATGCCAGCAAAGGGATTAGCATCAGGTAGTCGTCCACTAACACATTCCAATCGTAATCCGCCGCAGACCACAACCACGTCGCCCAACTCAATTGATGAAACACAGTTGAGAGGCCCGCATTGATAAAACCACCGACGAAAATGAATACAAAAATATGCTTAGGAAATAAATGGTAACTGCGACTGTATAGGATAAAACACAGAAACAGCGGCACGGCCATAGCGAACAAACTAAAAGCACCAAAATCAGCGGGCTGCTTTAATACAAAAAGACTAAAAAAAGCGCTAGGCAACAGCAACACTAAGGTCGCAAGACGCCAGCCGAACATCAGCATACAAGTAACAATTCCCAGAAAATGCAGATGCAACCCTGTTTGAATACTGGCATTTAACGACCACAGCGCATTGATCCCCACCAACGTCAGCAACAAACGTAATTGGAGATGTTTATCCCGCCGGAGCTGCACTAACTCTTCTTTTGGCCATATGGCGTAAATCCATAACGCCAAGAACATAAGGCATATACCTTGAGTCAGGCTCATATCCCATTCGATTTGCGCCCATTTATTTGACCAAAACGCCCACATTACTCGCCCATCCTTAATCCATTACACCTATCGGCGCGTACTCATCCTATGAGAATGCCATAAATCCATGAACTTTAGGGCCATATTAAGGTATTCTTCTGTCAGTTAATAACTAAGAGTTAAATTTGATTATGCCGTTTCGATATCTCAGCCTTGCTATCTTAAGTTGTTTCTCGCTCATAGCCTGCAGCAGTGCGCCAATTGACCCGAGTGAACTCGCCGGAAAATTACGGGATAAGTTAACGACGGATATTAAAAGCGATGGCCTTAAACTCTTCAGCTACAAAGCGCGTCTGGTCGATGAAAAGTCGACAATGAATGATACCGAGCGCCCTTTTCCACACGAGGCACGCATACGTAATATGCAAGATCCCCGTGAGCAACGTCGCGCGATGCAAGATCTACAGGACTCATTAGAAATTTGGGGGAGACAGGTTGATTTAGGTTTAATCAAAACCCTTGAAATGACGGGTTATTGCCGCGAAGGTTATATTGAATTAAGCCGAATTATCGAGCCTGGTCGAGGAGAAATCCGCGGTGAGTGCCAAGAGGGGGCAACCAATGCTGATAAACAAAAATTTATGAGCTATTAACTAAACTCAGAGTAATGAAGAAACGTGCACAGTTACCAATACAAAAAACTGAAATCGGCTAAAAATAGCGAAAACGGTAATAAGCAGAATAAAAAGCAAGCATGCGCGTATGAGACAATACGCGCATTCACATCACACTAGACTGATTCGGTCAGTGGCACAGCACGATTTTCCAATAACACAGGGATACCTTCAGTGATCGGATAAGCAAGTTTATCTGCCTTACAAATCAACTGCTGCGTCGTTTTATCGTACTCAAGTTTTCCCTTACACACAGGGCAAGCCACTATATCTAACAATTTTTTATCGAATGCCATGGAAGTTTCCTTGTTTAGCTGCAGCCACCTCGCGAAGACGTGCGAGCAGCTGTTCATCAAATTGTGGGGATAGCTTGGCATCGACCGCCAAATACCACCAGTTTTCTTGTGCAAAATCGCGACATTTAACCGCATCTTTTTCTGTCATCAACAGTGGCAAACCTTGGGCTAAATCACCTAACTGGGTTTTATCGTAGGCCTGATGGTCATCAAAACCATGGCAGAAGGCCAGTTGATAGCCTTGTGCGCGTAACGATTCAAAGAAACGCGCTGTATTACCTATGCCCGCCATCGCAACGAGCGGCTGAGACTTATCGAAAGTATTTTCACCAGACATCGCATCACATTTAACAGGCTTCACTGCCGTAGGTGTCAGTTGCATTTCGAACTGCCCTTTTGCCGCTGGGCCGCCATTACTGACGATAAAATCCACGGTATCGAGACGCCACGCGCCTTCACGCAATGGACCTGCTGGCAATAGCAAGCCATTACCTAAACCGCGCTGACCATCAATCACCACCAGCTCAATATCGCGTGCCAGAGCATAATGCTGTAGGCCATCGTCACAGATGATGACATCGACACCAAACTCAGCAATAAGCGCATTAGCCGCATCGACCCGTTTAGCGCCAACCACCATAGGCACTTGAGTACGCGCCACTATCATGGCAGGTTCATCACCCACCTCTGCCGCACTTGCACCTAAGCAAACCGATTTAACGCCTTGAATATCAACACCGTAACCACGACTGATCACACCGGGGTGAAATCCATGTTGGCGCAGTAATTCAATCAGATAAATCACAGTTGGCGTCTTACCGCTGCCACCGACGGTAATATTACCGACGACGATGATAGGTACAGGCATTGCAGTTTGTGATTTCATCCCGAGGTGAAACAAAGCGCGGCGCACATAAGTGATAACCGCGAATAAGCCAGATAAAGGTAACAATAGCCATCGCAGTGGATGGCCCTGATACCAAATTTTATTCACTAAGGCCTGCATCTAACTACCAAATTGCATTTGGTATAATTTGGCGTACATGCCATCTAATTCCAATAGTGATTGGTGCGTCCCGCGCTCGACGATACGCCCCTGATCGACTACTAAAATCTGATCGGCACTCTCGATGGTCGACAACCTGTGGGCGATCACTACAGATGTGCGGTTTTGTCTGAGGTTATCTAACCCTTTTTGAATGGCTTTTTCTGACTCAGTATCCAGTGCGGAGGTCGCTTCATCGAGGATCAACACGGGCGCATCACGTAGCATAGCGCGCGCAATCGCAATCCGCTGTCTTTGACCACCGGACAATAACACACCATTCTCACCCACTTGAGTATCAAGGCCTTGGGGCAGCTGATCAATAAACTCCATCGCATAGGCCAAGGTCGCAGCTTCAATGATCTGCTCACGAGTCGCCTCACCGAGATAGGCGTAGGCGATGTTATTGGCTATCGTGTCATTGAACAAGGTCACCTGTTGCGATACCAGTGCCACTTGATTGCGCAGCGATTTTAGCGAGTAATCGTAGATGCTGACGTCATCAAGCAGAATATCGCCGGATTCAAGGCCCGTATAAAAACGGGTCACTAAACTCGCAATAGTCGACTTACCTGAGCCAGAACGTCCAACTAAGGCTAAGGTTTGCCCAGGTTTGACTTCAAAATCGACATTCTCAAGTGCACGACGATCTTGGCTGTCATAGGTAAAACACACATTATCAAAACGTAGATGACCCTTAGCACGCTCAACAGTATAAGTTCCCGTATCGGACTCTGGCAGCGTATCCAGTAATTCAAACACTGTGGTACAAGCCGCAATACCCCGTTGAAATTCGGCATTCACTCGGGTTAAGTTTTTGATGGGCTGTAACATGGCCATCATGGCACCAAGAATCGTCGCGAAAGTACCCGCGGTAAGATCGGCTTTCATGCTGTCTAAGCTTGCCGCATAAAGTACAAAGGCTAAGGCGAATGAGCCGATAATCATGATCAGAGGCTGACTAATGGCTTGTGCCACAGCTAACTTCATATTTTGATGGCGGTTTTGATCGTTTACTTTAGCAAAACGGGTTGCTTCTGTTTCCTGTCCACCAAAGGCCAATACGTTTTTATGACCTTTAATCATTTGCTCCGTAGTCGCACTCACCCCACCCATGGCGGTTTGAATTTGCTTAGAGACCTTGCGGAAACGACGACTAACCACCGCAATGACCATGCCCATGATAGGACCAATCACAAGAATACAGAGGGATAGTTTCCAAGAGTTATAGAACATCAGCACCAGCATACCAAACACAGTCACACTATCGCGGACGATGGAAATCAAAGCACTTCCCGATGCTCGAGCGATTTGCTCAGTATCAAAAGTCACTTTTGAGATCAAGTTACCAGTATTTTCCTTATCCATATAACTGACAGGCAGGCTCAGATAATGCTCAAACACTTGCTGACGCATGTCCATGATCAAACGTGCACTCATATATGAAATGCCGTAAGTCGAAACAAAGTTGGCAAAACCGCGTAGGGAAAACATAACGATAACCACAAGCGGCGCCATCATAAGCACGTCGTTGTTTGCGTGAAAACCTTCACTGGTTGGCAATGCTATGCCGTTGGTCACCGCAGCAGGTGCGCCGCCGGAGAAACCCTTATCAATAAAGGGGCCGATGAAAGCGATAAAGGCGGCATCGACGAGACCATAAATAATTAATCCCGCAACTGAAAGCATAAACATGCCTTTCATCTGTTTTATATAGCCCAGTAATCGTTTGAAAACTGTCCACATTTCGTCTTTAGGAGATGTTGTCATTGATAACACTAAATTATGGCAAAGTAGGCATTCTACTCTGGATTAATCAAGTCACCAAATCTAAACAGAGAGTTGTACCAAAATGGCGCTAAATCACCACGATAGGTCTTAACCTCTCGCTCAGACTGCTGAAAAATCACACTAATCTGCCCTTCTATACCTGTAGTTAGGCCCATAATCTCCCGTTGCTGATACCGTTCAACCACTGTGGATTTTGGAAATCCCCAGCGATTAGCAAAACCAGCAGGAAACAAGACTAACTTGGGGGCAACAGCATCAATAAAGGCTTCAGTTGACGAGGTTTTACTGCCGTGGTGGGGCGCAACGAGCACTTCACTTTGTAACTCATACTCACCACTTAAGGCACGACTTAATAGCGAAGTTTCGATTTGCTTTTCGATATCACCCGTAAGCAGTAGACTCTGCCTGTCATCATCAATGCGTATAACACAGGAACCATTATTACCCGCTAACGCTTGAGGCGGAGAAAGCAAATTCAAGCTCAGCCCTTGCCATTGAATCTGCCTTGGGCGGCAATCTTGGCCGCTAAAGCCTGCCACGTCTGTGATCACTAAAGCCTTAGGGTAAGCCTCAATCAAAACAGGGGCACCACCTGCATGATCGTTATCGCTATGGCTGATAACAATATAATCAATCTCTTGAATGCCTTTGGCTTTTAGGAAAGGCAATATCACCCGCTCCGCATAACTGAAGTCATCACCAAAGGCGGCACCAGTGTCGTAAACCAGCCCTCTACCATTCTTTTCAATAACCACAGCTAAACCTTGGCCTACATCCAGTAAATGCATAGCCCATCGATTATTTTGAACGGGTGACCACAGCGTAATACAGAAAAGCAAAGCGGGAATAAACAGTAAACTCAGCAGGCTTAACCAAGAAGAATAATTTTTATTTTTAGGCACATAGCGCCATAACACACCACCGATGAACGCAGATAACCCCAAGGCTAATATCGTATCTGAAAGCGCTAACCAATGGGCTGGCAATTGCTGGCTTATGTCTAGCAACTGCGCATAGGGTGATAAACTCCAATCACTTAGGCGAAGCAGTCCTAACCAAGAGAACCCAAACGCAGTACCAACCCACCAGCATATAAATCCCGCCATAGCTAATGGGATAACAACAAAACTAAACCATGGCACAGCTAGGATATTCATCCACAAGCTGTGTAAACTCACACCACCAAAGAGTGCTCCTTGCAGTAATCCAAGCCCAAGGCTCAAGCGCCACTGGATGGCCCAAAATTGTAAAAGCCCCGCGCCTACACGCGTCCTTCGAGTCGACACAGCCGTAAACTCTTTGGGCTGGATGACTAAGGTATATAAAATCACCCCTAAAGCACAAAACGACAGCCAAAATCCCGCACTTAAACAAGCAAGCGGGTCGAGTAACAATACGACAAACAATGCAAACAGCAAGCGCTCCCACGCAGTAGAAAATCGCTTTAATAAACTCAGTAGCATTAACAGTAAAATCATCACGAGTGCACGCTGAGTCGATACACCAAAACCTGCAAGATAGGCATAAAATGCTGCGCCTATACCTGCCGCGACTAACGCAAAAGTCATATTACGTCGACTCTGATGTGACACAAAACGACTCAATCCAAACAAAAGGCAAGCGTATACCCATGCCGCGACAACGGAGAGGTGCAAACCGGAAATCGCCACTAAATGGCCAGTGCCAGTCTGCCTTAGTGCTTGCCAACGAGCTTGTGAGATCAAATGCTTATCCCCCAAAAGCAAGGCAAGTAAAATGTCACCTTGAGGTAAAGAGGCTAATTCAGGTGTCAATGCGCTTATGAGGTCATTACGCAATGAAGGCGAAACCGCAAGTAACTGCGCCTCAATCACTCGTCCTTTACCGACAACATGTTGACTGATTAATTGTTTTTGTTCGTTGTAGCCGCCTTGATTTAGCACGCTAGCAATGCTCTTAGGTGTCAACGTAAACAGCCAAACCTGACCCACATCGACTTCTGGCGGATCTTTCCACGTGAGTCGCAATTTTGCGTTTGGCCCTAAGATTAAATTTGGTTTAATGAGCGATATATCCAAACTTAGCCAGTCGCTGTTTCGACTAACTAGTGATATGATTTCGCCCCTTACCTGTATAGGTTGTTGTAACACTGGCAAATCCTGCCTAGATAATCCTAAGCAAAAACCAGTTAGCCATGCTACCGCAAAGAGCCCACCTGCACAGACAGGGATTTTTCGGTGTAAGATTAACGCCCCAACAACAAAGTAGGGTATGTAACTGACTGGCGGCAGCGAAGGCCATAACATCGCTGATAATAAGATGGCACTAAAGCCAAACATGAATCGATTCATAGTGAATTAAGTTAAGACAGCAATTTCAGCATATGCCAAAAAAATTAATTAAAAGATTTATGCCTAAGCCTGAAACCTTGCGTGAGCATAAACACTTACGCATGTTCGGACGCTTGTTACACAATCCCAATCTATGGGCACTTAATCGAAAATCCGCCCCAGGCGCATTTGCCGTAGGGTTATTTGTCGCTTGGATCCCAATGCCATTTCAGATGGTTGTTGCAGCGGCTTTTGCCATTCTATTTAACGTTAATATTCCTGTTTCAGTTGCATTAGTATGGATAACCAATCCCTTAACTATGCCAGTGATGTTTTATGGGGCGTATTTACTCGGTGCTAAAATACTCGGCCATGCTCCGCAAGATTTTGCCTTCGAAGCAAGTTGGCAATGGATTGAAGCATCGCTTGCGACCATAGGTCCGGCATTCTTACTCGGGTGTCTAGTGCTAGGAGTGGTTTTTTCCGCTGTCGGTTATTTGCTGATTAATAATCTGTGGAAATATTCAATTATGTTTAAGTGGCAGAAACGCAAGAATAAATAATCTTTTATATTCAAACCGCTTATGTTGGTACAACGATTTAGTCGAGGTAACAGCATAAGCGGATTAACACATTCGCTCTCGCTTCCCTTTTGTTCATCATATAAATCACCTTCTACATACAAGCACGTTAACTCCACTTTGCGCCGAATTTAAGATCGTACATATCTGTGAATTAAATCACACAGCGGCGCCTAGCTTTTCCCTAAAAACAGATTTTTGCTGTTACTATTTATAAAAACATCAAGTAGGGAATATCCATGCCTTTTTATCATCAATATGGTTCTAAAAGCCTTAAAGCCGTTGAACACTTAGTCCTATTTATTATTGCCATTGCCACCGTTGTCGCAATAGGCCAAGAAATTGTGCATATCATCTCTGTACGTATGGTCGCACTGGCCGATTTACTCTTGTTATTTATTTTCTTAGAAGTGTTAGCCATGGTGGCTAACTACTATGAATCCGGTAAGTTACCAGTACGTATGCCGCTTTATATTGCGATTGTCGCCTTGGCCCGTTACCTAATCTTAGATATGAAGAGCATGGAAGACTGGCGTATCGCAGCAATATCATTATCGACGCTAATTTTAGCAGCAACCGTGATTGTGATTCGTTGGGGCCAATTAAAAATGCCTTATCCAAAAAATCAAGAATACGACAATTAATCAAATACCTGAGTTGGTGCTATTGAAACCTAAATCAATGGCACCTGCTTTTCTCGTTTTAAAACTATTATCAAAGACCTAGCTTTCACATTGGTATTCTGCCAAAAAGCAATTATGCTAGTTTTACTGAGATCAATAATTTACGGGGCAATTGAGTTATGGGTGACCATACTAGTGGTTTTGAAGAAAAACGCACATCGCTGCGAGTCGACATGGAAGCAGAGCGCGTGGTCTTGAATTGGATCGACACTCAAGGCATGAAGCAAACAGATGAAGGTGTGTGTATCGACTTAGCAAGACGCGGCATTTTATTCGATTATAAAAATCCGTTTGCACTGGGCGAACTCATCGAAGTGACCTTTAATCCCAATTCATCCCAACAAAATACAGTTAAAGGACAAGTCTGCCGTTGCGCGAGATGCCATGACCAAAGCTACCATATTGCTATGCAACTGCTTTAATTTAACTTAAATTTCGCAGCTTTAATGGCTCTGTTCTACACTCAATGAATTGAACAATTCATTAAGGGGCGTCAGTATGATCTTGCTGGTAGGTGGTGAAAAAGGTGGTAGCGGAAAAAGTTGTCTCGCTCAAAATCTTGCCGTTTATATTAAGCAAAAATTTCAGGCAAACGTCCTCATGGTCGATTGTGATCCCCAACGCACGACTTCAGATTGGATCCAAGCAAGAAATAATGATCCAAGCCTCCCAAGTATTAATTGCATCCAACTTTACGGCAAGATTCGTAATGATTTACTCAGCCTCAATGAGCGTTTTGACTACGTAATTGTAGATTGTGGTGGCCAAGATAACTTAGCCATGCGCGCAGCTATGTCGGTAGCGACTTATGTTGTGATCCCCCTCAGACCCAAAAGACGCGATCTCAAAACATTACCCCACATGGAAGACATGCTAAGCACTTGTAAAATGGTGAATCCTAAAATGATCGCGACTATAGTGCTCACCCAATGTCCAGCGCTTCCCACACAGTTTAAACGCATTTTAGAAGCCAAAGATGTGGTGCAATCCTTTGGACTAAGGGTGCTAAATTCAGTTACATTTTGTCGAAATATTTATGATGACAGTGAAGAAAGAGGCTCTTCAGTCGTCGAAATAGAACCCGATGGGAAAGCAGCTGATGAGATCCGCGCCATAGCGGATGAGTTATTCGCAATGCCACCAGAAAATAGCTATGAGCTTAACTGATCTTAAACGTAAGAAACCTAAGCAAATCATCAAGCCGGTTTCTGTCGATGATTTCATTGAAGATGCCAATAACTACGCCTTAGGTAAGGCGAGTTTATTAGCTGCGCCCACCACACACACCATAGTTAAGGGCTTAGATAAAAAATCGACTAAGATTTATCGCCACGCGACCTTTACCCTCACTGAAAACAGTATTTCTCAGCTTGATGCCCTATCGAAATCCACCAATATTGCAAAATCTCGATTACTGCGTATTTTGATCAATGAGTTTACCCAACTCACTCCCGCACAGCAGGAGCAAATTGCAAATAAGCGCCACGATGAAACCTGAGATTCAACAAAACGATTACACGTCTAAGCGGCTAAAAACCAATCAATAAAATACAACAAAATAAAATGAGTACGCTATGGCACTGTGTATTATACCAATAATATTAAATAGTTAGTCAGTTCAGAGCCTCACTGGCATCTCAATCCAAGGCGCATTGATGCAGAAATGGTCATTCCCTTTTAAGTCAATGCAACACCGGAGTGGGATGCCTGTGTGGCTCCCGAAGGCGGCTGATGTTAATGGCATCGCGCTTTATACTGCGTTTAAGGCTTTTGACAGAGCACCGCTATGCCTTCAAGCCTTCGCCTTGTCTAAAGCTAGTTAAATTCCCGCTGAATGAACAGATATTTAATACGATGGGTATTAATGCTCACACTTTCGCCCAGCTACAAGTTGAATACCTTGGGACGTTTCGTAAAACTTACCTTTACCTATGAGTAACTCAATTAATGCTTCGGCACTCAAATCAGTTGCACTACAAGTATGGTATCGAGCCGCCGAGCCAAACTTTTGCTCCATCATGGAAATTAATTCAGGCTTTATAATAGCGGCCCCTTGAGCTACCATCAGCGCCATAACATCATGACCGTGAACAGAATTGGACATATGTCCTCCTAAAGATGCAATATTATTGTTCTTTATATCCTAACGGTTAAATTCGAACCCTGATCTCGCGCACAAACTTTCAAATGGGGACGACTGCGCCGACATCTGTGACGATAATGTGAGCCATTATGTCTTTGATCCTATTACTGACCCAACAGATGTCGCTGTACTTAGTGATCGTTTACTTAGTCAGTAAAACGCCACTGTTTAAACTGTTTGCCGAAACGTCTCCTCGTCTGCCACATAAGATTTTTATGTATCTGATTTTTTCGAGTTTCTGCATCATGGCCACTTATTTTGGTGAGCAAACCTCGGGAGCGATTGCCAACACTCGTGCTATGGGCGCCGTTTTAGGCGGATTATTAGGAGGACCGGTTACTGGTTTTCTGGTGGGGCTGACTGGTGGGCTACACCGCTACAGTATGGGCGGCTTTACTGATATAGCCTGCGCCATCTCCACCACCTTAGAAGGCTTATCCGCAGGGATGATAAGCTTCTACTTAAGACGCTCAGATAAAAGTGAGCTCATCTACAATCCATTACTCGTTTGCCTAGTGACTTTTTATGCTGAAATGATGCAAATGAGCATCATACTTTTGGTCGCACGCCCCTTCGATGATGCATGGGAATTGGTACGTCAAATCGCGCCGCCCATGTTGTTAGTGAACTCCGTGGGAGCGGCACTCTTTATGAGCATGATCCGTGACCAAAAAACCATGTTTGATAAACTCTCATCGAGCTTTTCGACTAAGGCATTAAAAATTGCCGAACGCAGTGTCGGATTACTATCAAAAGGATTTAACGAAGAAAGTAGTAGTCATGTCGCCCAAATCGTCATCGAAGAAACCAATGTGGGTGCAGTGGCCATCACGGACAGGGAAAAACTGTTAGCCTTTATTGGCATAGGCGCCGATCACCATCTCCCAGGTACACCGATTTCGTCCAAAATCACCTTAGAAGCCATCAATCAAAATAAGGTCATGTTCGCCGATGGCGTTGAAACGCCCTATGCATGCTCTATTTCTTCTCATTGCCGTCTAGGGTCAAGTCTAGTGATCCCGCTGCGCAGTGATACCGAAGTCATTGGCACGATTAAACTCTATGAGCCTAAGAATAAACTTTTTTTGAATATCAACCGTACTTTAGGTGAAGGTATTGCCCGCCTGTTATCGAACCAAATTCTTTATGGGCGTTTTGAGCAACAGCAAAATCTACTGACTCAAGCCGAACTTAAATTGCTACAGGCTCAGGTCAATCCGCACTTTTTATTTAATGCACTGAATACCATTAGCGCGATTATCAAACGTGATCCTGATATGTCTAAGCAGCTACTGCAGCAGTTATCGCAATTTTTACGGATCAATTTAAAGCGAACGACAGGCTTAGTGACGCTTGGGGATGAGCTAGATCACATCGCGTCCTATCTCACCATTGAAAAAGCGCGTTTTATTGATAAATTACAAGTCAGTATCGCGATACCTGAATCACTCTACCACTGTAAAGTTCCCGCCTTTACCCTGCAGCCAATTATTGAGAATGCCGTAAAGCACGGCACTTCGCACATGATTGAGCAAGGGCAGATTAAAGTGACTGGCAAGCTCGAAAATGATGTGCTGGAGCTAGAAGTCACAGACAATGCCGGGTTGTATCAGCCCATTGAGGGATCAGAAGGCCTAGGGATGAACTTAGTGCATAAGCGAATTCAAAATATTTTTGGCGAACAATACGGCGTGACAGTGGAGTGCGAGCCCGATCAATTGACTCGTGTCACCATAAGATTGCCCATAGAAAGCCCTGAAACATCAAATATGGATAACCGCACGTGATCACTTGTTTAATTGTCGATGATGAGCTGTTTGCTCGTGAAGAATTAGCTGACCTTTTGGGGCAAGAACACGACATCCAAATCGTCGGTCAATGCGCCAATGCTATTGAGGCATTACAGAGCATAACCAAAGAAAAACCTCAGTTAATCTTTCTTGATATCCAAATGCCACGCATTTCGGGCATGGAACTTATTGCAATGCTCGACCCCGATGACATGCCGAAAATCGTGTTTGTCACCGCCTACGACGAGTTTGCCGTCAAAGCCTTCGACAATCATGCCTTCGATTATTTACTCAAACCCATAGATGCCGACAGACTCAGTAAAACCCTCACTCGTGTGCGTAAAAATCTAACGCCTCAGGCTATGGACTCCATTACCCCAAAGAGTCTTGAACATATTCCCTGCTACAGCGGCAATAAACTCAAAGTCATTGCAATCCAAGATGTGGAATATGTGTTCAGTGACTTAAGCGGCATCCATGTGGCCAGCACGAAAGGCAAAGTCCATACCCAGTTGACCTTGAAAGTGTTCGAAGAAAAAACCCCACTGGTGCGCTGCCATCGGCAGTATTTAATTTCACCTAAGGCGATTGCTGAAATTGAGCTGTTAGATACTGGGGCTGAAGTCACCACTCATTTAGGCGATAAAGTCCCCGTATCACGCCGCTATCTTAAAAGCCTTAAACAGCTATTTGGCTTTCAATAAACACAATCCAAAAGTCATCTTAGCGATGTATTTTTAGCCATAAGATAGCCAACAACACTCACCGTTAACATACAATGGTAACCACTTAAGCTCGCCTATTGCCGCTCACACTGCATTTTCGACCACTCATTGAGATTACAAAGTTTTATATCAACAACTTGTTTACACTCGCCAGAACTCAAATGGGGAGATAACAAAAATGATGTGGTTCCTACTCTGTGTCGGTCTACTGATCGGCGGCTACTTTATCTACGGCGCCTTTGTCGAGAAAGTCTTCGGCATTAACGCTAATCGTCAAACACCCGCTTTCAGTCAAACTGATGGCGTCGACTTTGTGCCTATGTCTAAAGGCAAAGTCTATCTAATTCAATTATTAAACATTGCAGGCGTAGGCCCAATCTTTGGTCCTATCTTAGGTGCACTCTATGGTCCTGCAGCCATGTTGTGGATTGTGGTTGGCTGTATCTTTGCAGGTGCAGTACATGACTACTTCTCCGGTATGTTGTCAGTACGCAATGGCGGTCAATCCGTGCCAAACCTTGCGGGTAAGTATTTAGGAAAGAGTGCCAAACACTTCATGAACGTGTTTGCTATTGTGCTGTTACTGCTCGTCGGTGTGGTATTTATCTCTGCGCCTGCTGGCTTACTTGGTAAGCTTACTGGTTGGGATGTCAGTATCTTCGTTGGTATAATCTTCGTCTATTACCTGATTGCAACTGTAGTACCTGTCGATAAAATTATCGGTCGTCTGTACCCCTTCTTTGGCGCTTTATTGTTCTTCATGTCGTTTGGTTTAGCTTTCGCAATTATGCTATCAAGCGAGCATACCTTACTTCCTAACGTACAAGCGGGCGATTTCTTCCAAAACTTAAATCCGAACGACATGCCACTTTGGCCTGCCCTATTCATCACTATTGCCTGTGGCGCGGTATCGGGTTTCCATGCGACTCAATCACCGTTAATGGCCCGTTGCGTTGAAAACGAGACGAATGGTCGCTTCGTCTTCTTTGGCGCCATGATTGGCGAAGGCATTATCGCATTGCTTTGGTGTGCCATCGCGTTGTCTTACTTTGGCGGAGTAGAAGGGTTAAGTGCGGGCATGTCAGGTAACCCTGCCAACGTCGTCTATGAGGCCTCTACTGGTCTGTTAGGCGCTATTGGTGGCTTTATGGCTATCCTAGGGGTGATTATTCTGCCGATTACCTCAGGCGATACGGCTTTCCGCTCTGCGCGTTTGATTCTGGCTGAATTTTTCAATATGCCACAAATCTCACTACCAAAGCGCTTAGTGTTAGCTCTCCCACTGTTTGTTATCGGCGGCATATTGACCCAAGTGGACTTTGGTGTGATTTGGCGCTACTTCGGTGTAGCAAACCAAGCCACTGCAGTATTAATGCTGTGGACGGCTTCGGCTTACCTGCTACGACATAACAAACTACATTGGATTGCGACAATTCCAGCGATGTTTATGACCACTGTGGTTATCACCTTCCTACTGAACTCGTCAACCTTAGGTGCCGGTTTACCTATGACGGTATCAACCATAGCGGGCATAGTCACAACCTTAGTGATTACAGCACTCTTGATTGTGAAAACCAAAGGTAAAGGCGAAATTGATTTACCGGTTGAAACTGAGCTTAAAGAGACAGTCAAAGACTAGTCAAACAATTCAAATGACCAACCTAAAACAGGCGCTTTATTGCGCCTGTTTTGATCATACTGCTCCACCAATAGCAGCTATCACAGGTTTAAGCTAGCAAGGTATTCAAGCTTGACTCGATACCATTCCACACTGTATCAGGCATACAAAACTGCTATACTCCCGCCATAGCACATTGCAACATGCATAATATGAATCAATCGAATAACCCGCTCCACGGCATTAAACTGGAAACGATCATCACTTATTTAGTCGAGAAATACGGCTGGGAAGAATTAGGTGAAAGAATTAATATCCGCTGTTTTACCCACGATCCCAGCATCAAATCCAGTTTACGTTTTTTGAGAAAAACAGAGTGGGCGCGGGATAAAGTCGAATATCTTTATTTAAGAGCCAATAAATTACCCTTGCCGCCCCCCAAAGCAGACTCTAGCCAAGCGGCTAAGAAGCCTGCGGCAAAAATCGCGACTAAAAAGCCCACTCAAACCGCTCCTAAAAAGCCGACTAAAAGCGATAAACCTAGCACAGATGACAAAATAAATAGCCATATTTGGGGTAACAGTTAATCTTCGCCCTCTGCAGCCATAAAACGTGAACAGCCCTCACTTAAGGGCTATATTGTTAGAATGAATCAATAACTCATCGATTTTTCACTAACCCACACCTTTAATTTAATTGTGACTAATAGCGTTTACTAAGAGGCTGTGAGCCATGAAGAAACACTCTTTTTGGCCGAGCGACAAAAAGTGACTTCAGTTTTCAAATTGATGGCCGATAAAAGTGTAGCATCATCCAAATTTGCATGAATGGAGTGTTAAATGAACATTAATGGAATAAACAATAACGCAACTGGCTCAGGTTTCACCACCGTATCAGGCGCATATATCGCAGCGACACCAGTTGCAACAAAAACACCAACAGCGAATAGTGAGTCTGCTGGCTCACAAGATACCCAAGACACAGTCTCCATTTCTAATGCGGGCCGCGAGGCTTTATCCAACGACTTTGGGGCCCCTTTGAGAGAAAAAGCATTAGCTAAAAAAAATGAAGCTGAAGTAACTCCAAAAGAAGAACCTAAGACATTAATTGATGAACAAATAGACAAAATAAAAGAAAAAATAAAAGAATTACAAGAAATATTATCCAAGCTCAAGGGAGATGACTCAGAAGCTGCAGATCAGCAACGTAAAATGCTGCAAGAACAAATAATGTTACTTAGTGGCCAAATCGCCACCTTGTTGGATAAAAAGATGCAAGATAGTAAAAAGTCAGATTAACTAAAACAGTATTCTACTAAACTAATACAAGACCAACCGACTATCGTTAACCCACTTAGATGGGAAAGCTGAACATTAAACGCCAAACATTGAGCCCATCGCCACGACGATAACTGAATCCGATGCGATCAACACTCAATAATTCACCGCCTAACGGCTTAGAAAACGCGAGGGAAAAACCGGCCTCATAACTGCCTGAAACTATGGTATCTTGCTCTATCTCGCTAATAAATCTAAGTTCATTGAAATACCAATAGCCTACAGCAAAGATCCTTGGTTGCACCTGCAGATCCCACCATTGCCAGCGTGGTGCTAACCCTAAATCAACACCTGTTTGTAGTACTGCAAATTGATCAGAAAACTTACCATAGTGCTCGCTGTACCCAGCAAAGCGTAATCTCGATACCCACACAGCATCCTGCCCTGCTAAGGTAAAGTCATACAAGCTACTAATCCCTGAGGCAATAATAGCAACGTTATCGTTTTTATCGAAGTTAGTGCCAAAACCGATATCTAAATACCCTTCCATTCGAGTGTTTTCGCTCGCCTGCCAATGATGCTCAAAACCTGGGGTAACTGTCATAGTACCTATCGACGACGGCAACTCACCTTCAGTGATATCTTTGGCTAAATAATCAAAAAAGCCAAAGGAGATAGGTAAACGTAACCAAGTTTGGCTACCGCTATCTTTCTTCAAATCAAAAGTTAACGGAATACTAACGACGGTCGCATTTTGGTTTGCAGCGCGGTAAACGCCTGTGCCAAGATAACTACCAAAGGCGTAAACAGAATTTGGATTAGCGCTAGTTTCTATCGGATTACTACCATTAGCATTATTAGGTGCATGATTGATAGAAAAGTCGGAATAATCCGCTTGAGATGCAGATATGAATGTATTTGTAGCGGAAATACTATTGGCAAAGGTGGTAGGAATAACGCTCAGTAATGCCAAGCACATTAGCGACAAGCTTAATAGCAACCGACTGAAAAAATGGCTCAATTGACTTAAACCTTCCTCATTTTTAACTCAATCGGTCGACTCATCATGATGACAAAATTACTTATTTTCATCCATAAAATGATATTCAGACATCATGTGTCCAAGCTCAGTAGATTTAGTTTTTAAGTACGCTTCGTTATAACGATTTTTACCAACTTGCAGCGGTACGCGCTCAACCACTTCGATGCCAAACTCCTTCATCGCTTTCACTTTACGCGGATTATTGGTCATCAAACGCACATGCTTCACCCCTATCTGTTCCAGCATAGGCTTGATCATATCGTATTTACGTATATCCGCTTCGAAACCGAGTTGCTCATTGGCTTCAACAGTGTTGGCGCCTTTATCTTGCAGCTCATAGGCGCGAATTTTATTCAGCAAACCAATGCCACGTCCTTCTTGGCGTAAATAGAGGATAAAGCCACTGCCCGTTTCCGCAATATTTTGCATAGCAGCTTGTAACTGAAAACCACAGTCACAACGCAAGCTAAATAAAGCATCGCCGGTTAAACACTCGGAATGAATACGGCCCAACACAGGTTCATCCGCACTGAGTGTACCGAATGTGAGCGCAACATGCTCTTTACCTGATTCGGTATCTTCAAAACCATGCATGGCAAACACGCCCCAAGGAGTGGGTAACTTTGACGTCGCGACATATTTTATCGACATACTTAACCTTAACGACAACTCTCATTCCATGAGACGAATAAGATCCCTAGAAACAAAACGAGGATTAGGCACTTAGCCAACTAAGCGCACTATTCTAAAGTGTTTTCGAACAATCCAGAAATACTTTAGTGTTTTAATCAACTAAACCAAACATGAATGTCTTTTCGATGGGCAGCACGAAGGAATGGATTAAAACGAAGCAGTGCATTAAATACAGGAGCACAAACACGTGATCGACACTCGATCCCGTGCCAGTGACATCCAATCCCACATTAAAATTTTGCGGGAGCGTATCCAGTAACTTCCGTTAGCCCCATTTCACGGCCGATAGCCGTCATAGGGTGGATTACCACAAGCCCTTTGACAGACTTTTTCAGTTTGCCCATGTCCGCTTGTTCCGCTTTTGTCAAAGCACGATGGAAAGGCAAACCTTTGATATCTGACCCTTGCTTATTCAATAAGCGGGTTTGTTGCCCTTTCACACTGCCGATTTGCTTAGTGACCGCAGCGATTTCGCGTTTGAACTGGGCAATAATGACGTCATCGCCTCTTTGTTCAGCCGCAGCAAGTTTACGACGAAATTTATCTAATTTATCGTTAAGCTGCTGCAGTTCTTGCTTTAAATTCATTCTGTTACCTTAAATTACCTAAGTTAGCCACAGTAAAATCTTAGCCTGATTATGCTAGCGTCTGTGTCAAGGCCTGAGATTATAGCAGCAAGTTACAGATCCTCGTTACCGCTTTTATAACAAACGAATGATCTGATTGCTGCTACCGCGAAAGACAAGACTCGGATCGGCAAGACTTTGTTCAAATTTTCCGTCCACCAGCACATCAATATAGGCCAACACGGCGCGCTGTTCATCACTCAACTCATCGAGCACATAACCTGTCCACAGCCAAATATCCTTCCCCTTACACTCAGCCTTGACTCGTTTGACGAGCGTCAAAATGGCACTGAGATTGACAGGCAATAAAGGATCTCCGCCCGAAAGCGATAAACCACGGCGCACAATCCGCTGATCATTGAGATCGGCAATAATCCTATCTTCCATCGTCCTATCAAACACATGCCCAGAACGGGGATCCCACGTGCTTTGGTTGTAACAACCGCGGCACTGGTGCTCACAGCCAGAGACAAACAAGGTCGCACGGGTACCTGTGCCATTGACCACATCGATAGGGAAATATTGATGGTAATTCATTGATGGTCACTCATAGTGCATTTCATCTTTTAACACTGACACTCATCCCGTGGCACTATTTGATGCCACGGAATAAGTCTAACAGGCAGAATAAGGTAATAGTGTTACAAGTGTTTGATCCTGCGTTTTACTTCTTCTTGCTTGCCATAATTAAAGGGCCGCGCATCAGGACTGCCTAAGTAACCGCACACACGGCGCGTCACAGAAACCCGACTAGGCTCATGATTGCCACACTTAGGGCAAGTGAACCCTTTACTGGTACAACTAAATTCACCGGTAAAGCCACAGTCGTAGCATTCATCAATTGGCGTGTTAGTGCCATAGTAAGGCACGCGGCTGTAGCTATAATCCCAGACGTTTTCCAGCGCTTCGAGGTTATGCTGCATATTGGGATATTCGCCATAACAAATAAAGCCACCGTTCGCGATAGCGGGATATGGCTGTTCAAAATCAATTTTATCGTAAGGGTTAACACTTTTTTCCACATCGAGGTGAAAACTATTGGTGTAATAGCCCTTATCTGTCACCCCTGTGACTAGCCCAAATTGCTTCGCATCCAGTTTACAAAAACGGCTGCAGAGACTCTCACTTGGCGTGCTATACAGACTAAAGCCATAACCTGTTTCGGCCTTCCACGCATCGGTAGCCGCTTTAAGATAAGCTACAATAGCGACGGCTTTGTCCCTTAATTGTGCATCGTCAAATACATGGGTTTGGGTGCCATAGAGTGCATTCATGGTTTCATGCAGGCCAATGTAACCGAGTGAAATCGAAGCGCGGCCATTTTTAAAGATTTGCGCCACATCATCATCAGCGCGCAAGCGTACACCACAGGCGCCTTCCATATAAAGGATAGGTGCCACGCGGGCTTTAACACCATTCAGTCGCTCAATACGAGTATCCAGCGCTTTACGGGCTAATACTAATCTGTCATCTAAAATGCGATAAAACTCAGTCTCATCGCCATTGGCTTCTAAGGCAATCCGCGGCAGGTTTAAACTGACCACTCCCAAATTATTGCGCCCTTCATGCACAAGCTCGCCATTTTCTTCATAGGTGCCTAAAAAGCTACGGCAGCCCATTGGGGTTTTAAATGAACCGGTAACTTTCTCGACTTGCTCGTAGTTGAGGATGTCGGGATACATGCGCATTGTTGCGCATTTGAGCGCCATCTGTTTTACATCGTAATTGCAATCGCCCGCTTTATGATTAATACCATCGCGAATCGCAAACACTAGCTTAGGGAATACTGCAGTCTTGCGATTTTTACCCAATCCCGCCATCCGCACTTTGAGCATAGATTGCTGAATTAAGCGTGATTCCCACGACGTACCTAAACCAAACCCAAAGGTCACGAACGGTGTTTGGCCATTGGCAGTGTGTAAGGTATTGACCTCATATTCCAAAGACTGGAATGCATCGTGACATTCTTTTTCAGTTTGCGCCGTGGCAAAGGCTTTGGCGTCGGTGATCTTCCAATTCAGGGCAATTTGGTAGTGCTTGTCGTAGCTCTTAGCGACAAATGGCGCTAACACTTCATCGATACGGTTAATAGTAGTTCCGCCATAGATATGGCTCGCCACTTGGGCAATGATCTGCGCGGTCACCGCTGTCGCTGTTGAAATAGACTTAGGGGTTTCAATTTCGGCATTACCCATTTTAAAGCCGTGGGTCAACATGCCAGCTAAATCAATCAACATGCAGTTAAACATCGGGAAAAACGGCGAGTAATCTAGGTCGTGGTAATGGATCTCGCCCGCTTCATGGGCAGCGACTACATCCTTTGGCAAAATATGACTTTTGGCGTAATGTTTGGCGACTATGCCCGCGAGTAAATCCCGCTGAGTAGGAATGACTTTTGAATCTTTATTAGCATTTTCATTGAGTAAAGCCGCATTACTTTGCTCAACTAAACCACGGATTTCGAGGTTGAGTTTACTGGTCGCTTCACGGCACACATCTCTGTCGTGACGGTATTCGATATACACCCGCGCTAGGGACTTGTACGGCCCTTCCATCAGTAAATTCTCAACCGCATCTTGTAGATGGTGGATATCGACTTCAGCTAATGGCGCGACGCTCTGACTGATACACGCTGCCACTGTCGCTGCATAGTCGCCATCCTCTATTCCAACTGAGTTTGCAGCGGCATTCACTGCATCCCTTATCCTTGTTTCATCAAAAGGTGTGCGGCAACCATCACGCTTAATTACGACTGGCATTGTTCAGTTCCTCTCCATCTCGCCTAAAAATTAACACTACATCTAGTGATTTTAAAAGCATAAAACACAATATGTAGAGCATTAGGCTACAATGACGGTAAGGAGTCCATGATCCAGATCATAGTTTTTAGGATGAAATAAAAGAACAAACAAGAACTGCAGCTAGGCCCAATTATCTGAAAATTGCGCCTTGACCTGCTGATTAAACCCAGCTAGTTGAATGCGTGACAATTTGTGTTTATCACGCACTATGGATGTGAATTAACGTTTAGCAAGCGCAAGATAACTACTGAGTTGGCCCGATGCAGATTGATGTGCCCCCATAGATGAAGCGAGTTGCATCATAGATTTTAGCCCCTGCCACTGCTGCTTTTGAGCATCCGTAAGCGGAGGTTCAGAATTCAAATAATCCGTCAATTGGCTAAGGACTTTCGTGGCCTTCTGGGCTAGCACCGGCGACTGAGCATCATCCATATTGGTTAAGACGCTCTTAGCATCAACTAAGGTATTGATAAGAGGATTATTGGGTGATTTTTTAGCTAATGATTTGATTTCATCATCTAAAAAATCTTGCAACGATTGTTTAGTCGGCGTCGTTGTGCTCGGCACTGTAATACCGTTTTTCGATAAACGCTCGAGTTGCACATCCGATAAAATGCCATCTTTTTGTAAGCGCGACACCAATGCGGGAATATCGGCGACGCCAAATTGACCATCGGCAAAAAAATCCTTCGCCATCGATTGAATTTTCTGTGCGCGTTGCGCCCTTGGCGACAGCGCTATCTCATCGGTTTTACCGTTATCGGGTTTGGTAGCATCCGTCTGCGTTTTATTTGTTTCTATCGTAGTATCGGTTTTAGCCGTGCTCGTCTTTTGGCTATTGGCACCATAGGCATCGGCGATACTGGCACTGCTGCGATTAAGATTAAAGGCATTTAAAATAGAATTCATCGTCAAAAATTCGGCGTCTAAGACTCAATGACGGTTTTAAAGCAAAAACTAAGCCAATCAAGTATTAATCAGTGCAACCGCTGAGTTAATAGCATCACTATGCATAAACCAACTTATATCTAGGACTGTATATCTTCGATCAAGGCAAGACATTGCCGCCTTAGTAAATCGAGTGCCTCAGCGTCCATCTGCACTTTATCAAGCAAGGTTTGCTTCAAGGCAAGAGCTTCGTGCCTGATATCCTCTCCTTGACTTGTCAGAGTGATCAGCTTTTTCCGCTCATCTTCAACGCAGGCTAATCGCGTAATCAACCCCTTCAACTCTAACCGCTTGACGATTGGCGTTAGGGTTCCCATATCGAGTTTAGTCGCCATTGATAGCTGGGTTTGGCTGCAGCCGTTTTGACGCCACAGGGTTTGCATCACTAAATATTGAGGGAAAGTTAACTCGTATGCCTCGAGTAGAGGCCGATAAGCACGCACCAATGCATTGCTCGCAGAATATAACGCGAAACAAACATTATCGGATAAACAGAGTGGATCGCTAGAAGCTTGGCTATGAGTCTGTTTTGTAGCGTCGAGCTCAGGTTGAGGTAAGCAATTCTGCACGTTTAAGCGCCTGTCATTTAAACATAACACTATCTTATCCGATCTGCGCCACCCCATCTAGTTTGCGCGCAAACTATTTGCATTCAATCTTAAAGCCACGTAGAGTTAACATCATTCGTTTGCGCACAAACAAAAGGTGAGTTTTTATGAAGAGTATGACTGAAACCCGTGAAATCCATCTAGCTAGTCGCCCAGAAGGCATGCCTACGGCACAGAACTTTACTTTAGTAAATAAAGCGTTAGCACCGCTCGCTGATGGACAAGTGCTGATTAAAAATCTATGGATGTCGGTTGACCCTTACATGCGCGGGCGCATGGTTGATCGCAAGAGTTATGTTCTGCCCTTCGCCTTAAATCAAGTCTTAGAAGGCGGTGCGATTGGTGAAGTTATCGCGTCAAAAAACACCGAGTTCCCGGTTGGTACTAAAGTCAGCAGCATGCTAGGTTGGCGTGAACACGCAGTCACAGATACCGCAGGACTGACAGCTTTACCACTAACTACGCTTGATAATTCACATTTCCTCGGCGTACTCGGAATGCCAGGCATGACAGCTTGGACAGGACTGACTCGCATTACAGATTTAAAAACGGGTGAGACACTGTTCGTTTCCGCAGCCTCTGGCGCAGTAGGTAGCGTAGCCTGCCAAATTGGTAAACTAATAGGTGCTCGTGTAATAGCCTCTGTCGGTTCAGATGAAAAAGCTGAATTATTAAAAAGTTATGGTGTTGATGCGGTCATCAATTACAAGACTTGTGGCAATCTCACCCAAGCGTTGACAAAAGCCGCCCCAGAAAGAATTGACGTGTATTTTGAGAACGTCGGTGGCGAGCATTTAGCCGCAGCGCTGAGCAATATGAAAGATCATGGACGTATCGCTGTTTGCGGTATGATTTCGCAATATAACAACACAACTCCAACGCCTGGCCCTGACAACTTAGCCCTAATTGTAATGCGAAAACTCAAGTTAGAAGGTTTTATCGTATCCGAACATTGGGCGCATTATCCTGAGTTCACCGCAAAAATGACTCAATGGTTAGCGGAAGACAAAGTCAAAGCAGAACAAACAATTTATCAAGGGCTTGAACAAGCACCTGATGCTTTTATCGGTCTATTTGAAGGTAAGAATCGCGGTAAAATGTTGGTAAAACTAGCCTAAGTCACCAACAAAGCGGTATAAACATCTCAATATGAGATAGCAAATAGTCGGTATCGCGAAAGTGATACCGACTTTTGTTTATCTTGCAATCAAACGCTATCTATATGAAAGCTTTTGACTCTACATTTTGCATCATCAGCCTTTCCAGAGCGCAGCTTCAATCAAGTGGGCGACTTTCTCCACCGCAGCTTCGCCGGCGGCAATCGCCTCATCAGCACGGTGAAACTCCATAGTGCCGATATTTCCCACCTCTGGCACAATACAAATATCTGGTGGATCGCCCATCAACCGCGCCCGCTTATGTCTTTGCTCTAAAATACCCATAGATTGCGACATCACAGCAATCATCCCCGGATTCGATTTAGTGCCGAGCGAAAACTTATCGGTTAGGTTACTGACATAATCTCGGCCACGGGCAAATAAATCCATAAAGCCCGTTTCTTGTCGCGCTGGCATATCCATTTCAGCTTGGACAGTCCTTTGGCTGGTCATATTCACGGGTAACACTTGGATACGCCCAGAATGATAACCATATAAATCCACTGCAATCACTACATCAACGCCCATGGCACGGCTAACCGAAACAGGAACAGGATTCACCACAGCGCCATCGACTAACCAGCGTTCTCCTTGTCTGACAGGGGCTAAAATCCCCGGCATGGAGCAAGAGGCCCGTACCGCTTGCCGTAAATCCCCTTCAGTAAACCAAATTTCCTGACCAGAGTATAAGTCAGTCGCGACGGCTGCAAAGGGACGATTGAGATTCTCAATATTCACATCTCCTATACGTGCATGCAGCACATCGAACACCTTGTCTCCGCCGATAAGCCCGCCCTTACGCCATCGAATATCCATCAAGCCAAGCACGTCCCAACTAGAAAAACCGCGCACCCATTTTTCTAACTCGGGTAAATGATCATGGGCGTAAGCGGCACCCACTAAAGCCCCCACCGAACATCCAGCCACTTTATCGGGCTTAATACCCATGGCAGCTAAACCATTCAATACACCTATATGTGCCCAACCTTTCGCCGCCCCACTGCCCAAGGCAATACCTACCGAAGGGGTTGTTCCGTTAGCCATAAATCATTTCTCCTGTAACTCAATGCAGTACACGATAACGTAAAATCCTGCCATATCCACTGTCAATCGGTAAAAACGACACAATTAAGAGGTTGTAATACCAATGTAAATAAATACAATCAACAGAGCATAAATGGCACACTTTCTACATCAATCCGTGCATGAAGCAGAGATAATCACCGATGTGGATAGCTGAGCAAGGGCGATTAAGGCTATAATCTGCCCTTACTAAGATTTAGGGGATATACCTTTGCAATTTACCGATTTTTCTCTGGACCAGCGTCTGCTTCAAAGCATAAAACATATGGGGATCACAGAACCCACCGCCATCCAGGAACAAGCACTGCCTATCGCATTGGCAGGTAAAGATTTAATGGCGTCATCAAAAACGGGCTCAGGTAAAACCTTAGCGTTTTTGTTACCCGCATTGCAAAGAGTCATTTCTACCCGCTCACTGTCGAAACGTGATCCTAGAGTCTTGATTTTATTACCGACTCGCGAACTAGCACATCAGGTTTATAGTCAGCTTCGCCTCCTTGTCGCCAACACCCAATACAAGGCCATCAGCGTACTGGGCGGTGAAAACTTTAATGACCAAGCCAAAGCCTTAGCGAAAGAACCGCATTTTATTGTCGCGACTCCAGGCCGTATCGCCGATCATTTAGAACAGAAGCATCTTTTTCTCAATGGCTTAGAGTTATTAGTCCTCGATGAAGCCGACCGCATGTTAGATTTAGGCTTTGCCCCGCAGTTAAAAGCCATCAACGATGCAGCCGATCATAAACGCCGTCAAACTCTGATGTTTTCTGCCACGTTAGATCACGACGAAATCAATGATATCGCAGCAACATTACTAAAAAATCCAGCGCACGTGGCGATTGGCGCGGCTCACTCTGAGCATAACGATATTCATCAACGTATCTTTTTATGTGACCACTTAGACCATAAAGAAGCGTTATTAGCCCGTTTGCTCAAAGATGAAACCCATAAACAAGTGATTATTTTTACCGCGACGCGTCCAGATACTGAGCGCTTAGCCGCTAAATTAACCACGCAAGGTTTTGCAACCGCCGCACTCAGCGGTGATTTAAAGCAGGCCGCACGAAACCAAATCATGGACCAATTTTCCCGTGGCCAACAACAAGTCCTAGTGACGACCGATGTCGCCTCTCGTGGTCTGGATTTGCTCAATGTGTCCTTGGTCGTTAACTTCGACATGCCTAAATTTGCCGAAGAATACGTGCATCGTATCGGCCGTACTGGTCGTGCAGGCGCAAAAGGTGATGCGATATCGCTCGTCGGGCCAAAAGATTGGGACAACTTTAAGAAAGTCCAAATCTTCCTCAGAAAAACCTTTGAGATAAGCACAATTCCAGGCCTAGAAGCTAAATTTAGTGGTCTAAAAAGCAAAGCTAAACAGACGCCAGTAAAACGTGTTGCTAAAGCGGAGCTTGCTAAAGGTAAGAGCAAAAGAACCAAATCAACCACACCAGCACCGTCGCGGGATAAGCGTTTCATCACGGGCGTGGATGTCGGCGATGCTCCTATGCGTAGAAAACCTGCTGCGGCACAATTACTGCAAGATAATGATACTGAAGAAGTTTAAAACTAATTTATGCATAAAGGCCGGTGGATTTAACATCAGATATTATCTCTGATACAAATCACATAGGCATGATCTAATACTGGAAATTGACATACTAAAATTATCAGTCTGTCGCCAAGCGAATCAAAAGCGCATGGTAAACACTGATCCTCATGTCATTTCCAGCTACAATAGCGCTATTATCGATATTTTGAAGGTGTAACATGAGAGTTTGTGGTGTTGAATTAAAAGGTGGCGAAGCCATTATCAGTTTATTGAGCTATGAAGGTGAAACCTTCAATGTGCCAGAATGCCGTAAGGTGTCTTTCACCGTTTCCCAATCTGCTACCACAGAAGCTATTCGTGAGTTTCACTTCGCTTTTCATAAGCTTATGCAAGATTATCGCGTTGATGAAGTTGTCATCATAGAACGTGAGCAAAAAGGTAAACTCGCGGGTTCAGCGACAAGCTTTAAACTTGAAGCAGCCATTCAATTAGGGGAATTACCCGTCAGTCTATTGTCTCCTGTCACTATCAAAGAGCAAAACAAGCGCAATCCACCCCAAGTTGATTTCGATAGTTTAGATCTTAAAAAAGTACAGCAGTTAGCTTTCGAAGCCGCTTACGCCCATCAAAATCGCCGAATTTTTGGCAAAGTATAAGTAATGTGATGAACTCAGGCTCCGAAGTCATTCGGAGCTAAATCCTCTATGAATCCATTAAAGTACTTAAACGGTTACAGCCTTGATATTCAGCAGCAGGTACAGCAACATCTCGATGCTGGCACATTACCCAAGCTATTGCTGAAACGTCATCCTGTCATACATAGCGTTCGTAGCGATAAAGCGCTGTACGACTATACTCAGACGATTAAAAATCAATTTTTACGCCAGTCCTCCCCGCTCTCAAAAGTGATATTTGATGACAAAATTAATATTAGCCATCATGCACTTGGCTTGCATTCTTACGTAGCACGAGTTCAAGGCAATAAAATCAAAGCGAAGAACGAAATTCGCATTTCTTCGCGTTTAAAGCGTGTACCAGAACCTTTGTTGCGTATGGTCGTCGTACATGAATTAGCCCATTTAAAAGAAAAAGATCACAACAAAGCTTTCTATAATTTGTGTACCCACATGGAGCCGGATTATCACCAGTTTGAATTTGATTTGCGCTTATTATTGACTTGCATCGACGCTAACATATCCCCTTATTCTGCAGATAAAGTCGACACCTAACCTTCGTATATTTTTCGCCCAAAACTTGACTGATAATAGTTTTCATTTAGAATGTTGTAGTATCTAGCGCAGCAAAATACTGTAATGACAATGACGAAACAGAATATCGATAAAATATTAAGCAAGTGGTGTAAAAAGCAAGCTAAAAAGCTACTCAAAACACAGGCGAAATCTGTTTCAAACACAGGGAACGCTATTACATCCTCATCACATCTACGCGCGCAGACTGATAAATCTTTGACGAATAAAAAGGCTCAACGAAAGCACCTCACCCAATTACTCTCTAAGCATATTGCTCAGCAAGAATTTGCCCATAGCAATAAATCAACACTCAAAAAACAATTAAAACTCGCGAAAGCTAATTTTATTGCCGCAAATGATGCGACATTTTCATCGACTATTATTACTCGACTTTCTCCTTTACCCACGGAACACAGCTTTGCATTACGTCCCTTTAAAAAATCACCCTGTGGTGGCTGTCCCGCATTAAAAGGTAAATTGTGCAAGTGCGCATTAAAAGTGATGCAAAGGCGCCACGCAAGCTGATAGGCACGATTTAGCACTGCATATTGGGTTCTCTGTTCAGTCCTTAATAAAAAACGTTATAAGCTCTTCATCTGCACAATTTTCCTCTTCACAACCTTTTGAATGACTCGCTATACCACTTCTAACTGAAGATCCTATCTATTTTATCCCTTATGTTTTATCGCCACGACTTCGAATCGAACAAGTTTTAAGCTTTTATACAACTCGAACAGTACTCGTGATAGCAAAAAAATGCCTACCATAATAAGTATTGTGGAAACAAAAATGCCGATGAAATTTTCATTTCATCGGCATTGATAAACTCTTCTAGAAAATCAGTGCTATTGTTTATTCAAACTTTGATACTATAAATTCTATTAGCTTAGGTTTGGCTAACCTAAGTTCATTATAGCTTCACGACTCTTCACCATATTAGTGAATGTGCGTAAATCTTGATTTGCTAACTTGCTCGACATAGGAATATCGGCTTTCAACGGATCAACAGGTTTACCATTGATATGGAATTCATAATGCAAATGCGGGCCAGTCGAACGACCTGTATTACCAGATAAAGCAATCACTTGACCGCGAGTTACACGTTGACCTTTACGCACTAACGCCTTAGACAAATGTAGGTAACGGGTACGGTACTTACCACCATGTTCAATCACAATATACTTACCGGCAAACTGATGGTCCGTCACTAAACTGACAATTCCATCACCAGGTGCAATAACTTTAGTCCCGATTGGCACGGAAAAATCTGTTCCATTATGGGGAGAAATACGCCCTGTGATTGGGTGTTTGCGATGGCTGTTAAAACGTGAACTCATACGCGGTTGCTTAGCTAACGGATAACGTTGGAATGCCCGAACTAAACTCTGGCCTTTAGCATCATAATAACTACCATCAGAATATTGATATGCACTAATTTCAGAACGACCACTTTTAATACTGACGCCTAAAATTTGGCTACTTCCCGTCGGTTCACCTTCAACATATTGATCATTTACCAAAACTGAGAATTTGTCACCAGCTCGTAAATCACGGGCAAAATTCAATTTTTCTTTGAGTAAATCTTCAATTCGCTGAATATCTGCAGCGGCTAAGCCCATTTTTTGGGCTGAAACGTAGAAAGAACCTTTAATATCGCCAGTCAAAATTCGATTTTGCCAAACACCTTCAACGTTCACTTCTTCAACATTAAAACTACCGTCTTCATAACGCGTAAAAACCACTTGGCGGGCAGCGTTAAAATAAAGTTCTAATTTTTGTAACTGACCTTCACTATCAAGCCAAAATTGCATTCTGTTACCAGGTAACAAGGTATCAAGTGCCAAAATGTTTAAATCAGCTTCTAAAACCTTATACATAGTCTGCTGATCAACACCCGCCTTGGAAAATAACCCACTTAAGGTATCACCGGAAACGATAATTCGCTCAAACTGGGGAGCATTATTAATGAGTGCAGCTTGATCTAGGACTTCAGGTTCAGAAACTTGAGGGAGAATATTTTCAATATCGAGAACAACAGGGATACGCTGAGCAGTTGGCGTAACATGGTTATTATTCGGCATCAACATCGCAGCACCCATCAACAAACTACCCATTAATAGAATGTTCTTTTGGGTCGATGATAAGTTCTGCAAACGGGTTTGCGATAAGTTGATAAAGTTGGGTTTGCCTGTTTGCAACGCTTTTCACCTTTCGTTAACTTTGCGTTCTATTTTTGACCAGTCCCTTTGAGGGAAGCCCGAATTTTTTCCAACTTATATCAAAAAACCGATTATGACAAACGCTATTTCACTCTTTTGTTGCACCATTAATGAAAAACATGCGCTAGTTGGCATTTCCAACTCACTTTGTGTGTATTATCCGAATGTTAAACACGCAGGAGATACAATAAATAACACTTATAAAACAATTTGTTATTTATCGTACTCTGTGAGAATGAGCAACTAAGGCAAAACTATCGTCATTTCGCTCCCATGTGAGGTTTTATTGATGTCGATGCGGGTATTTATCTGCTCTTTCATTTCCGACACGTGCGAGATCACCCCTATCATGCGGCCAGAGGATTGCAAATCCATCAGGGTCCGAATGGCCAGTTCTAAAGAATCTTGATCTAAACTGCCAAAGCCTTCATCGATAAATAAAGTATCGAGTTTAATACCACCAGCATAGGCTTGCACTACATCAGATAGGCCTAACGCCATAGATAATGCTGCCATAAAACTTTCACCACCGCTTAAGGTAGCCACAGGACGCACTTTGGAGGTATAAGCATCTTCTACTTCCAATTCGAGCCCAGAAGCTTTGTTACCCTTGGCCCTATCTTCCTTACGCAATAAACGATAACGCCCTTTGCTCATCAGGTGTAACCTGTGGCTTGCCTCTAACAACACATCGTCAAGCAGTACACTTAACACAAAACGTTGCAGGCTGATCTTATTACCCGTATTTCCATTAGCGACATCTGCGAGGGTACCGATAACCGCATATTCATCTTCCAAAACCTTAGCTTTTGCATCGGCAATACTCAGCTGGGTTTGGGTTTGCATCAGTAATACTGTGCGAGTGTGAAGCAACTGCCATGCCTGCTCGGCAGCGTGTAATGCTTGCTGCGCGAACTCAAGCTCAGCAGCCAGCTTAATGCTATCGGGTAGTACTTTATCCTTAAGCTTAAGCGCTAACTGCTCGCACTGTGCCTTGGTCAAAGCACTGCGCTGCTGGTAAGCCTCAATTTCGCTGGCTAATGCACGCTGTTGTTCTTCATCCAGCATGGCCTCAAATAAGGCCTGTTGATCGGCAAAACCTGCTGCGACTAATTGCTGATTGAGTTGCTGCTGTGCACGCGTTTGCTGGGCTAATGCCGCCTCAGCAGCATTTTCAGCACCATTAAGTGCCGCTTTAGCCGCAACAAAAGATTGGCCAGTCTCTTGTTGGAGCTCCCTAACACTAGTGATCTGTTGCTTAATTTGGCTGATACTTTGCTGATTTTGCGCGATTGCTGCAGTTAAGGCCTCAAGCGTTGCAAGCGCAGATGGAACACTTTGCTGCATGTGCGCTAACTGCCCCTGCAATAGATCCACTTTAGATTGCAGTGCACTGTCGTGTGTTTGTCCTTGCTCTAGCTTTTGTTGTAGATGCGTTTCCTGTGCGTGCAACAATGCAATCTCTTGCTGTAACAGCTGTAACTGCTGATGGGCTTGCTCCGCTTGAGTGAGTGAGAAAGCGTATTGCGACAAGGTATGTGTATGTTCGCCTAAAGGAATATCAACCGCAGTGCCCAATTGGACCGCGAGATCTTGTGCTTGCTGTTGCAAGGTTTCTAACTGCGTTTGTAGCCCACGATATTCCGCTCTGGCTTTGCTCAGGATTTCTTGAGCATTCGTTTCAGCCTCTAGTGCTAATTGCAGCGCTTCATCACTTGGGAGCGGCTCTTGGCTTTGTGCTGGCTGTGGATGTGTTTGGCTGCCACAAACGGGGCAAGGTTCATCTTGCTGTAATTGCCGCGCTAAAATAGCGGCCTGCCCTTGGTGCCAAGTCAACAATAAGGCTTTATATGCAACCTGTGCTTGCTGATGCTGAGCACTGAGTTGTCGCCCTTTGGCTTTAGCCTCAACAAGTTTTGCCTGTGTCGACGATACCCTTGCCGCCACTTGTTGCCATTGCTGATAGGTAGACAATAACTGCTGTTGCTGCTGATGCGCTTGTTGCAATGAGAGGCGAGTTTCGCTATTGGCCTGTAGTTGCGGCAGAGCGGATTCCAATTCACGGCGTTTTTGGACTGCGGTGGTTAACTCATTTTTGCTGTTCTGAAGTTGTGTTTTCGCGCTAATGAGTTCCGTTTGCTCTTGTTCAAGGGTTTTATTAAGCCTATCCAATTCCCTGAGCTGCGGCCCTAAGGCATTCAGTTGCTGTTTAACCTGTTCCTGTTCAAGTAACGACGCTTCCAACACGGGCAAATCAGCAGCCTTAAGCTCTGCGTTATCGAAGGCTTTTTTAGCATTGGTTAATGCTGTTTTCGCATGTTCAAGGGCAAGACTTGCCGCCTTGGCTTCCTGCTCACGGGCCACAAACACCTCAAGCATGGGTGCCAAGTGCTGCGCCTGTTTAGCCAAATTCAGTTTGTAGGTTTGCGCAGCCATGTTTTCTTGCTGTGCATCAAGCGCAGCAACCGTTTGAGTTAAGGCATCAAACTGCACAAATTCGGCCAATAAATGCTGGGCGGCATCGCTGGTTTTTATCACCCATTGTTGCTGCTGTAATGCCTGTTCTTTCGCACTTTGGGCTGTTTCAAGTTCTGGCGTAAGCTTGGCTAATTCACAGCTAAGCTCGTCATCGGATGCTAAACCCGCACTTTGTAAAATGCCATCACGGCGGCTGTGTTGATCTTTCACTAAGGCGCGGATATCTGCAGCCTTACTTTTTAAGGAATCTTCAATACGTCGATATATATGCGTTTGAAATAGCTGACTAAATATCAGTTCTCTGGCTTTAGAGTCTGCCATTAACAATTCGCGAAATTTTCCCTGCGGCAACACCATCACTTGGCGAAACTGCTCCACATCGAGGCCAGTTAAGGCTTCAATCTCAGCGGTTGCCTCAGAGACTTTGCTCGCTACAAGCAAACTTTCATTACCCTCGGCGTCTATCTTATATAACTGAGCTTCGGGCTTCTGCACCGTTGAGCCGTCACCGCTTTTTTTAACCCTGTCTTGCTCTGGCACACGGCGAATACGATAACTGCAATTACCCAACTGAAAACTAAAAGTGACTTCTGTTAGCAGACTATCATCGGCCATATCGCAGCGCATCTGGCTGCCTTCACGCTCATTACCAGTGGTTTTGCCATAGAGGGCAAAGCAAATACCATCGAGCAAGGTCGTCTTACCCGCACCAGTGGGTCCATTAATCAAAAATAACGGATTAGTGCCTAAGGCCGTAAAATCAAGTTGTTGAGTCGATGCAAAGGGGCCAAAGGCTGACATGGAAAGGCTAAGTGGTCTCATGCTTGGCGCTCCTCATTGTGTAGCTTAGTCAGGAGTTCATCCATCACGGCTTGCTGTGCTTGTGTTAATGACTCGCCGGACACTTGAGAGAAAAAGTCACGGAACATGTCCATCTCGCCTTTTTTGATATGATCTCGGCTCAAGGTGACTTGTTGCTGCCCCGCCATCAGACCAGTCCGCTCTAAATGCAGCACATTAGGGTAAACGGCTCTCAATTTACCCATAGCATCTAAAATGGCATGTTTATCAAGGAGTCTGACCATAAGGTAGTCCTCACGCTTGATATCCGTTTTACCTTGGGCGAGTAATGTGGCTAACTCCCCTTCTAAGATACGGACATCGCGTATCGACGTTAATGGCAATAAACTAATTTTAATCGGCGTTTGCGCGCTAAGTTCGACTAAGGTCACCGACTTATGTTGATGTTGTTCGCTAAAGGAATACTTCAAAATCGATCCTGAGTAGCGCACATGCTCTGCACCTTTGTATTGCGGTCCGTGCAAATGCCCAAGGGCGACATAATCAAACTCAGTAAATAGCGTTGGCGATATTTTATCGGCGCCACCAATGCTCAGTGGCCGCTCAGATTCTGACTCGCTGCCACCATCCAAAAAACAATGGCTTATCACTACTTTCGGCAAACCTTGGCTATCGTGCTGGCGTACTTGTTCAAGCAATAGCGTCATTGCGGCCTCATGGCTTGCCGCCTCACACTCAAAAACTTGGCGCACTGTGGCAGGTTCGGCATAGGGCAAGGGATAAAACACCACATCACCGCTTGAACTCGATAAAGTAATGGGATGAATGTCAGCACTCAAAGGCCCAATAATATGTAACCCACTTGCCGCCATTTGTTTTGCTGCAAAACCTAAGCGCTCGTGACCATCGTGGTTACCCGCAATCATAATGACTTGTAGACCTAAATCATGCACTAAGCGGTTAAGCACATCATCTAACAGTGCGACCGCATTCGCAGGCGGAATCGATCTGTCATAAATATCCCCCGCCACAATCACGGCATCCACCTTGTGTTCATCCGCTAGAGCAATAATTTGCTCGAGCACAAAGGCTTGATCATCCAGTAGTGATTGATTGTGTAATTGACGACCTATGTGCCAGTCCGAGGTGTGGATAAATTTCATAATCGCTCTTTTAAAGAAGTGGTGGCGCTAAACCCGAGCGCACATGCCGCCCGTCGATGCAAAATAAGACTGGCAAGATAAACACTGCACTTATATCAATCGGATTAAATATGTACACAATATTTAAAATACACACCAAAACAATAAGAAGCCTAAAAAGTGTATTAAAAATGACAGGTAATACTATTCAAAAAACTTGAAAGAGTACACCTAACTCAAAGTAGGATGAGACGTTTTAAGTCGTCATTTGGCGGATCTTTTGGGTGATATCCACCTCGGCTTAACTTTTGAGCCAAGATGGACACCACTAAGATACACTCATGCGCAGCTTAAAGAGCGTCTATTGATGAGTGAGTTTTATAAAATGCTTAATATCAAATAGTTTAAGAAAATAAATTATATTGGCTCGCCAAAAGTTTAAAACTCATAGCAAGGGACATAGTCACCACCAATGGCTTGATAATCTTTGTACCTTTAGTGACCACGAGACGAGAACCCAAGGTTGCGCCAATCGCTTGCCCTGCCAGCATGACTAATCCTAATAACCAAATCACTTTTCCGCCCAAGGCAAAGAAGATCAGCGAAGCAATGTTAGTGGAGAAATTAAGTAGTTTTGCGTGGGCAGTTGCCTTCGCCAAACCAAAACCCGCTAGCGATACAAAGGCCAGCGCAAAAAAGCTCCCAGTACCAGGGCCAAAAAAGCCATCGTACAATCCCACGCCCAATGCCGCAGTAAAAGCAAATGCGGTAGGTGTCAGCACTTGATGTTCATCATCTTCAGAAATCTTTTTCGAAAATAAAAAGTAACAACCAATAGCCAAAATCAAAAAAGGTAACATCAACTCCAGCACTTCAGTATCGACGAGTTGAACTAGAATCGTACCTAATGCCGCACCGATAAATGCACAAATCAAGGCTAACTTAACGGATTTAAGATCAACCAGCCCTTTACGGACAAAGTACAGACTCGCAAAAAAACTGCCGCCACAGGCCTGCAGCTTATTTGTCCCTAAGGCAACCGCAGGCGGCAAGCCTGCCCACATAAGTGCAGGAATGGTCAGCAAGCCTCCGCCACCGGCGATTGAGTCAATAAAACCAGCCACCATAGCGACGGCAAAAAGTATCGCTGCGATTTGTAGAGTCAGTTCAAATTCCATGATGATTTATTATTCTTCTGATAAAAAAGAGAGTGATTGCCGAACATTAGACTGCGTTTGCCAAATAAATGCAAAGGAGTTATTGTCGGCACAGCGTGAGATAAACTCACACAAAATCCCGAGTCCTGTTCTGATTTTCCAGCAGTAGGAAATAAAATGTTTGCCGAACTACCGCCCCTCAATTCTCTCCGTGCCTTCGAAGCCGCAGCACGTTTACAGAGCATGACATTAGCCAGCAAGGAGTTGCATGTCACCCATGGCGCAGTCAGTAAACAAATCAGAGTATTGGAGGATTATTTAGGTTTTGCACTCTTTGTACGCTTACATAAAAAAGTTGGTTTAACCGATGAAGCCAAACGCTATTTACCCCATGTTCAAGCCGCTCTGCAAACACTATCTAGTGCTACCAGTGACTTGCGCCGTCAGCCCACTAAGCCGCAAACCTTAGCCATCAATGTGCTGCCAAGCTTAACCATCAATTGGCTCATTCCAAGAATGGAGCAGTTTAAATCCCGCCATCCACACTTGTATGTCGACTTATCCATTGGCGACTTTGCAGTGGATTTTAGCCAAGGTCGTTATGATATTGCGATCCGTAGTAGCACAGTTATCCCTAAGGGCGCGAATTATATCAAGCTGATGGATGAGGATTTATGCTTAGTTTGTGCGCCTTCGTTAGCGCCTAAGCTGCAAAATATCGAGGACATTAATCACGTCACTTTACTGAAACACACCACAAGACCCGAACTTTGGGAGTATTGGGCGGAAAAGGTGGGTTTAACACTCACCCAAGCGCAAACCTTTGGTGTCGAGCATTTTTATATGTTGAGTCAAGCGGCAGCGAGTGGCATGGGCGCAGCACTTATTCCGCGATTTTTCATCGAAGAACAACTGGCAAATGGCAGCTTAGTCATCCCCTTCGACGCCCCCTTTACCAGTCCCTATCGATATTATTTACTCACCCCAAAATCCCCAAGCCTGCCGTTAAAAGCTCAAGCTTTTATCGACTGGTTATTAGAGATTTTTGCGCCCTATCGTCATTAATCTGCATTAAGCCTATCTCAGTTCAAGCGAGGTACAATAAAGCTATAGGTGCCAAACGAGGCTATTGAGATCACTAACTGAGCGCAGAAAAACACCAATAAAAAACCACCCAAAAGGTGGTTTATTAGATTCAAGGCTTAAAGCGCATCAGAATTAGTGATTGCAATGCTCACCGTGAACATGGTCATGGTCATCATCGTCCATAAACTCATCGTCACCGTCTTGATGTTGCATTACGCCCCAACCGTCGGTCATACCGCCGAATTCGGCAGCAAAATCATTTAGCATGACTTCTTGTTCAACCAATGTATCGTACTCAGGCACCATATTGAGACAAACAATGATTTCCCACTTACCAAGCTCATCATTCAGATTCAGCTCAAGCTCGCCTTCCAAGTCAGAATTTGTTAATTCTTCTAACGCAGTTTCAGCATCGCGTTGGTCATCAAAAACCAAAAAGAAATCAACATCTAACTCTTTAGTTAAATCGATTCCCGCTTCAGCCATTGCGGCCAGCATTTTACCATTGTCATCATCTGGAAATTGCATTTCTTGCTCCACTGTTTCAGGCTTATTCTGCCGCAATGATTTGAACTGATTCACCATTAAAGCTGACGATGTCGCCCACGATAATTTTTTTACGTTTACGAGTTTCAACTTCACCGTTCACAGTGACTTGACCTTCGTCGATAAAATGTTTGGCTTCACCACCTGCATTGCTCATGCCTTGCACTTTTAATACTTTGTACAATTCAATGAAATCTTCGCCAGAATGCAAAGCCAATTGATTAATTTGCGCCACTTAATACACGCCTTCTAAAAATAAACCTGCGGCATTATACCAGCACAGTACAAAATTCGCTGAAGATAATTTGGCTAGAGACGTCTTTCATCGGCGAGTAGGCCAAAGGCTGATTCATCGAGCCAGTTTTCACCTATTTTGAATTGCTGCCTGAGTAAACCTTCAAGTCGAAAGCCACACTTTTCGAGTACTCGTGCCGATGCGTGATTATCTTTAGCACAATGCCCAACAAATTTATGTACATTAAAACTTAAACAGGCCCAATCAATGACCGCCATTAAGCTCTCAGTCGCATAACCTTTTCCGTGCCCCTCGGCCGCCAGTAAATAACCCACTTCGGCACGCTGTTCCTCGAAACTTTGACAATAAAGGCCCGTTAAACCAATAAACTGCCCAGTATCAACTGTCTCAATCACTAAGGTCAGCCAATCGCCAGAACCGTAGAACCAAGTATCGGAACGCTGCTGAAACTTACTGCGGATCACCTCTTGCGACTCTGGAACGCGTACAAAACGATTAATCTCAGGATCGTTATGCAGTGCATAAAAATGTTCCCAATCACTATCTTGTAAGCTCCTGAGTTTCAATCTATCTGTGTAGAGTTCCAGCATAGTGACTCCGTGATGAGCATATCAAACAAAACGGCAGCAAACGCTGCCGTATCAAACAAGCTGTATTAGATAAGCGGTAAAACTTACGCGCGGCTGGTCACTTCAAGTAAATGAAAGCCAAATTGCGTTTTCACGGGGCCTTGTACTTCGTTTAATGGTGCACTAAAAACCACTTCATCAAACTCTCTGACCATCATGCCAGGACCAAATGACCCCAATTCGCCGCCTTGGACACCTGATGGGCAAGAAGAGTGCGCGCGAGCAATTTGAGCAAAATCTGCGCCTTCCATTATTTGCTGTTTCAGCGCTTGACACTGCTCTTCACTGCTGACTAACAAATGTCTTGCTGTTGCCTGGACCATAGTAAAACTCCTGTAAGGATCATGAGACATTTGCCCCAAATATCATTGAGTTCCCACTAAAACATTCGTTTTAACAGGTTTTGAATCAACAGTATAAAAACTTTCTGTTGAATAAAAAAGTCTTAAAATGCCGTCACTGACAACAAAGTCAAGTAACGGCACCTTACACGGCTAAGCTTGTTTCGACGCAATCCAACGATCGATCTTGTTTTCCATGACCGCCATGGGTAATGAACCTGAAGTGAGGATTTGATCGTGGAATGCTTTTAAATCAAATTTATCACCCAAGGCTTTTTCTGCGCGGGCACGCAGTGCCAAAATCTTCAACTGACCGACCTTGTAAGACAAAGCTTGACCAGGGATCGCCATATAGCGCTCCACTTCAGCGACTATGTCACTCTCAGCCATAGGCGAGTTGTCTTTCATGTACTGAATCGCCTGTTCACGACTCCAACCTTTAGAATGAAGGCCAGTATCAACCACTAAGCGCATGGCACGCAGCATTTCATCGGAAAGCTTACCAAAATACTGGTAAGGATCGGTAAATAACCCCATCTCAATACCTAAGTATTCAGCATAAAGTGCCCAACCTTCCTCGAAAGCGGTATAACCGCTAAAACGCTGAAACTCAGGCACACCGGTCAGCTCTTGTTTGATCGCGATTTGGAAGTGATGCCCAGGAGCGGCCTCGTGCAAAGATAAAGTCGTCATCCCCCACTTAGGCTGTGCTTTGAGGTTATAAGTGTTGATATAAAACACCCCTGGACGGCTGCCATCCACCGCTGGCGCTTCATAAGAGGCTCCCGCTGCTGATTGTTCTCTAAAACTTTCAACCGGCTTAACCACGTAATCAGCCTTTGGCATCACATTAAAGTAGTTAGGTAAGACATGATTGATTTTATCTTTCAACACCATATAACCATCAATCAAACCTTGGCGATCGCTATAGAAATACTGCGGCTCTGAAGATAAAGACGCAAAAAACGCCTTCAAATCGCCCTTAAAACCGACCTGCTCACGCACCTTATCCATCTCAGATAAAATTCGCGCCACTTCACTTAAACCAATTTGATGAATTTCATCCACAGACATAGTGGTGGTCGTATGTGAGTTCGCCAGATGCTGATACCAAGCTTTACCGTTAGGCAACCCTGCCCAACCATCAGTCGCCCGCGATTTAGGTAAATAGGTTTGCTTAAAGTAATCGCGTAAGTTCGTTAACGCTGGCACGATACGCTCGGCTATCATGGCTTGATAACGGGTGGCCAATTCCGCTTTATCTTGCTCTGAAAAACTTTCGGGGAAATGCTGGATTGGCGAGTAGAAAATGCTCTGAGTCGCATCCGTCGTTAACATAGCATCTAACTGAGGAATAATGCGCTCTACCAACACTCGAGGTAGTACCACTTTACTTTCAATGCCTTGATTCATACGATTTTCAGCAAGTGCGACCCACTTGATGAAACCATCGACTCTCTGTTCCCAATTACGATAATCTTGGACAGTCTTAAAAGGTTGTGCACTTTCGCCACTTCCCAGCTGCACCATAGTAATGACAGTGCTATAGAACTGGCTTATCGGCATAAAGCGTGAAGGGAAAGTTTCGTCCACTAACGCCATATCACGGTCATAGACGAACAGGTCATAACTTAACTGTAGATCTGCAGGCAGTTGCTTTGGATCTATCGCACGCACCTGAGCTAAATAGTGAGTGTTAAGATCATGACGGGCCTTAAGGTAATCCTCAGTTAAATCCCCACCGAAATCGGCGTTATAGTCATTTACGCCGACAAAAGTAGCGTAGATGGGCTCAAGCTTTAGGTAATCTTTAAAATAAGCATCCACAAGCGCTAAATAACGCTGCTCTGCCGTTTGTGTTTCGCCCTGCACTGCTGTCATATTAGCCGAGCTATTTTCTTGAACTGCAGTGGCTTCAGGCTTAGAACAACCTTGAAGGGTGAAGATTAACGCTATCGAACCTGCCAATAAACCCAATTTCATTTTAATATTTCTCCTTTTTGGCCCGCTATTGCAGAACTGTTTCTATACTTAGTTCAAGGTCTGCTATCGGAGTTAATCTATGATCTACTCGTTCCGCAACTCAGGTTTCAGGGATCCTGAAACTGGAGTCTATAACCAAACCTATTTCATGGAAGTATTCAACCGAGAATGGCATCGTCACATGAGAGACCACCAAAGCTTGGCACTATTGTATCTGTGCCCTCACATTCATGAAACCGTCAAACAACCCCATTTACTCGAATTCTTTACTAAACAAGTGCAAGAAGCGCTATTAAGAGCAACAGATATGATTGCTAGGCTAGATCACAATCACTTTGCGTTGGGTTTGTTCAATATAGATGAGGTGGGGACGGAAGTAGTGTTAAAGCGAATAGAACAACAAATATCTGACTTTAATCAATATTTTGGTAAACATCATAAACTGACAATCGACTATAAACTGGCTGCCTGTATTTGCCTACCTACACAGGAAAGTAAAATAGAGTCACTCTTCAGTAATGTCAGCCAACTTTCACAACAACTTGAAAAAAATCATGATCAATCACAAGCTTTAATCCGCTTACAGTAAATAGGTTTATTGATACCAAAGAAAAAGCCCCTTGCGGGGCTTTCGATTCAAACACTAAACTGCGAAGTAATTACAGCGTGATATTATGCATACGTGCTTTCTCTTTAATATAAGAGATATAGCTATTTGCACTCTTCTGTGTCTTCTTATCATTCGCAGCTAATACTGCACGGTTATAAGCCGACTTATACTGTTTCAAACTTAAATGAGCCAAAGCTAATTCGAAGTTTGCTTCACCAGGATGCTCAATACCCATTGATATGGCTTTTTCAAGCACAGGGATCGCAGCTGTATATTGTTCATTCAAGTTTAATAAGCGACCTTGTTTCAAGTAAGTCTTGCCATCATTGCTGATAGCTGCAGCTTTACCGTAATACTCAGCAGCTTGCTTAAACTCTTTCGCATTTTGATAGAAACCCGCCAAAATCTCTAAAGACTTAGCGTCCTCAGCGATCATGCCTGATTTCATATGTTTCTGATAAATTTTAGCGGCTTGATAAGGAGCACCTTTTTGTGCCATTAACTGCGCTAAACGCGTAATATTGCCCGCGCTATCTAAGAAACCATTTCTATAAGCCAAATCGTAAGTTGCAAGAGACTTGTCATAGTCTTCAACCATCAAATAAAACTGTGCTAATTGAACCCACAATCTGCCATCATCCGGGAATAAAGGCACCATGACTTCTAACACGCCAACAGCATTCTTGTACTTCTTCTGATTGAAGTAAGCTGTCAGTTTCATTTGATACAGACCTTTATCAGGAGCTTCAGCTAGTGAAAGACCTTTGTCGGCCACTTCAATCACTTTATCCCACTGCTTCAGTTCTGAATGCGCAATACCAATACGGCGATACATTTGAGAATCGGCTTTACAAGTAAATTCCATCCACTTGTAATAATAAGGAATCGCTTCCTTAAACTTTTTCTCTTGTAATAGCAAATCAGCATAAAGACGCATAGTTGCAGCATGATCTGTACCACCTAAAATATCAGCTTCAACAGCTTGTTTTAGGTACTTGATCGCGGTATCCATTTTGCCTTTCTCGGCATAAAAGTTACCCAACATACGTGCAACATAGGCTTTGTCGAAGTCGTTCTTGGCATTTGCCTCTAGCAAAATAGCAATAGCTTCATCGACCTGACCATTGGTATAAGCTTCAAATGACTTCTGAACTTTCTTCGCCGCACTTTCACCCACAGCTTTAGATTGACGTTTGTCGATAGCACACTTTTCTTCTGCGACTGCAGATGAAAGAGTTAATGAACCGCCACAAACAGAAAGCAATAATAGAACTGCGATTTTATTAACATTACGCATTATTGGTTGCCTCCTTTATCTAAGGTGAAGTCTAGTTGTACTGTCATACCAGGTTGTTTCAATGGCTTGCCATCAACAATCTTTGGCTTGTACTTCCACTTCTTCAGTGCACGAATCGCTTCTTTATCAAATAAGCGTTTTGGTTCTGCTTGAATAACTTCAACGTCGTCGATACCACCGAGTTCGTTAATGGTAAAACGAAGTTGTACCCAACCTTCTTTACCATCACGCGCCGCAGCAATTGGATACTGAGGTTCGATACGAACGATAGGTGTAGCATCACCATCGCGAGTCATCATATTGCCTAATTTAAAACCACCTGCTGAGTGACCTCCTGCTTCTACACCACCCATATTGAACGACATTGCTGTGTCAATATTGCTCGAAGATTCTGGCGGCGTTGCCTCAGGCTTCTGTGGCTGTTCTGGCGGTGGTGGTGGCTTAGGCACTACCCTTGGCTTATTCTGTGCTTTTGAATCCTGTCTATCCATAGTGATTTCAATTACAGGGGTCTCGGCCGATGTTTCGCCGCGCTGTGCGCCGCCACCGACCAAGAACGCCATAAAAGCGAACAGACCAAAAGTCACAGCAGCACCAATAATGATCGATACTAGTGCTCTTAGCATATTAATCGTTCCCCGCAGATACCGAAATTTTATCTATACCAGCCGCTTTGACTTGGTCTAGAACTTTAACAACTAAGCCATGCGTTGCGTCTTTATCTGCCTGAATCAATACCGCAGCTTCAGGAGCTTCAGCTAACATACGTTCAACGTTTGCTGTTACACGTTCGATATCAACCTGACGGTTTTCCATCATGATCACGCCTGTTTTACTGACGCCGATAAAGATGTTAGCCGAAGGCTTTGAAGTCGCTTGCGAAGCTTTGGGTTTGTTATAATCCAAACCAGAAGGTTTCACAAATGACGTTGTTACAATGAAGAAGATCAACATGATAAACACGATGTCGAGCATCGGTGTCATATCAATTTGCGCTTCCTCGTCTACACTGGAATGCTTTTTACGTGCCATGTTCAATCTCTCTCTAGTGGTGCGGCATGCTGTCTTTTAGCTTTTCTAAACTGATTTTCATTTTTACATCCAGACGAGTACTAAAGAATACTCCCGATAATGCTGCAACCATCCCCGCCATCGTGGGCATAGTCGCCATTGAAATACCAGCCGCCATTAAACGAGCATTACTCGTCCCCTGAACTGCCATCACATCAAACACTGAAATCATACCGGTTACGGTACCTAACAAACCTATCATAGGACAAATAGCTACTAAGGTTTTTATCATCAGCATACGTGCATTCAAATCTTGCTTCGCTTGGGACAGCCAAGCTTCACGGATACGGTGTGCGTACCAAGAGGTGGTTTCCTCTCTAGAATCCCACGCAGATATGATAGCTTTATGTTGCTTTGGTGATATCCAATTAAGATACCAATAACGCTCAAGCATCAATACCCACATTAAGAACAATACAAACGCAACCAACCAAAGGACGTTTCCTCCAGCGGCCATGAAGCCCCTGACGGAATCCCATATGTCCATCAGGTATAGCATCATTAGTTAGCCCTCTTCTCAGCATGTGCTGCGATAATGCCGGCACTTTGCTCTTCCAAAATTTGGGTGATTGATTTGCTACGCGCAACGAGTATTGCATGTAGTAACATCAGAGGCAGAGCCGCAACTAGACCTTGCACTGTAGTAACCAGAGCCATAGAGATACCACCCGCCATCAGTTTTGGATCACCAGTACCGAACAGTTGGATACTTTGGAAGGTCGCAATCATACCAGTTACTGTACCGAGCAGACCTAACATTGGGCCGATAGCTGCAATGACTTTCAAAATTGAAATTCGAGCTTCTAATGCAGGCGTTTCTTTCAGAATAGCTTCATCCAGCTTCAACTCTAATGTTTCAACATCAACATCTTTGTTTTCATGGTAAACCTTCAGGATACGACCAAGGGCATTGTTACCTGGGTTATCAACATTCTTAGCTTGGCGTTTAACTTTTGCACCGATAGCTGCCAGCACAATGAAACGCTCAACCGCAATTAATAAACCAATAGCAAGTAATATTAGAATAATATAACCAATGGTACCGCCTGACTCGATACGATCTTCCATGCTAGCTTTGTTCGTAAAGATGTTTAACAGTACGCCACGTGCAGGGTCAATATAGAAAGGTGCTGTACCAGAGGCCGTTTCTTCCCATTTAGCAACAGCGCTAACTTGATAGCCTTCAGGTTGTTGAGATAACTGCTGAATTAAACCTAATTCAGGGTTATATACAACGTATTTACCGTCAGCCGTTAAGTTATAGGCACCAACACGATGAATAGTCGTCGTTTTCACGTTACCATCAATTTCGGTAACAGAACCTTCAAATTTAACCACTTTGCCAGATTGCGCCATTTCAAATAGCTGCTCTTGCCAAAATTGTTCTAACTCTTCAATTTTTGGCAATTGCTTACGGGCACCTAAATCAGCGATAAACTTATCGCGATTTGGGAATTGAGCACTGATGTTTGAGCTTGCCAGTTTACCAGCGAAATCACCGGCTTCACCTTTAACTACACCAAACATTTCACCCAAGTCACCTTGAGCCGTTTTTAGATCTTCTTCTAACTGAGCAATTTTACGCTCGTTATCTAAGAACGCTTGGTTTAAATCTTTACCACGTTGCTTTTCAGCAGCTAACGCATTTTTTTCTTTTTGCAGTAAAGCGGCCTTATCGCCACGCTCTGCTTGGAACTCTTGCTCACGCTTGCTGTTGACTTTACCTTCTGCAGCGCGTTCAACTTTAACTTGTTGCAATAATTGGTCAATTGACTTAGGCGCATCAGCAGCGCTCGCCATACCAGCAGTTAAAGAGAAACTTGCAGCCAATACAGCTGTAGTAATTAACTTCTTCATTATTGTGCAGTCTCCGCAGCAGGAATTGGTAACGCGAATAGATCTAGAGCGCCTTGTTTACGGGCAATGCGGATACCTTTGGTCAGTTCACGCAAATAGCTGTCATCTAACTTATCCCAACCTTTAGATTCGGAGTTATACATCCAGCCAGTCTTTTGATCTAAACTCTGTGCATAAAGAGCCACACGACCTAGGTTGAAGAAGTCAACTAACACTTCTTTCCCATCTAGGTTTAACTTACCTTGGTTTACTGCAACTGCACTACCATATTCGCGTTCGATGCTATAAGCATCAAGGATTAAACGGTATTTTTCTGCTAATGTCACTTCAGCAGTATTAAGCAGTGTCTTTAGTTCTTTTACACGATTAGCACGAACTTCAGAGTTAAAAGGCAAATCTAATTGAACAAACTGTTCTAATGATTCCACCATTTTAAACATTAATGGCACTACGCCTTGGCGAAGTTTATCAACACCATTAATGTCTACTTGCACTGAGTCCATCGTCTTTTGCTGGTCAGCGACCAAGCTTGCGACATAATCGTTATATGACTTCAGTGATTCGCGCTCATCAGCAACAGAACCATACTCAAAGAGCATGTCTTGTGCTTGATCGAAATACTTATCAACGTTCTTCTGCGACGCAGCAGCATCAGCATGGATTTGACCATCTGCTTTCTGTACGTCGGTAAGAGGATCTGCAACCACGAAGTTACTGCTCGCTAATGCCAGCACGCCAACAAGTGCAGTAGCGATTTTTGTTCTATTGCTTACCTTGGACATAGTTCCCAACCAATTTGAAGTGAATAAAAAAGGTTTAACTTACACTTAACAATGTTTATATTTTTAACAAATTAAGACAAATTAATGTAAGTATCTCTTTATCTTGTGATTGTTTATTTTTTTCTTCCCTTTCCTACACTATTAAAGCGTAGACCCGCTGGCATCATTCCATAAAATGTTGACCGGTGTCAACATTTGAGATTGCTGAAAAGTTGCTAATTATGGTGCTTTTAAACAGATAACCTACTAATGGCTAGTTTGTGTACATTTCTAACGTAAAACCCTTTACATTCGATGTAAGTAAAGAATGCTTTATGTTTTTTGAAAAATAAAATGCCAAGCAAGTAATTGTGCATCCGTTGACTTTAAGGTTGTAGCAGACACGAACTCAACCCCCTCATTAGATAGAATTTTTCGCATTGAAGTCAACTTGTTTTCATCAATCGCCGCGCACACTAATTCTTCAAGTCTAAGCGCTAAATCACTGAGTTGTTTTTGAACAAATTTAAGATAATCTTTTTTCTTGTCTACAGACCAATAAAGCCCTTGTTTGAAAAAAGTCGTCACGTAATTCAATATTTCTGAATCCATTAGTGCAGCTTCATTAGAGGCATGTAATTCACCAATAGATTGATTAATATCGTTACGCAACGCCTCACACATCTGATCGTTTTTTATTCTATTTATATCGATTTTAGTCGTGACTTGACCCATTGAGTCTGCAAGTGAATACAAATTATCCACCAGCTTTTTTGTAGTAACACTCTGTATAAGCAATAAAATTTTTTTATTTCGATGGATGATCATCGAATTATGATGATGGCAGACAAGGCATAATCGTCCACCTACCCTCAAAATATTTGCGACGGCTACTAATGAGGCAGATAAGTTGGAATATTCAATACCAAATTGAGAAGTCACTAAATCGACAGGATCACTAAAAGGTAAGGACTCACAGTTTATTTCGCCAATCAGATCTATTTTAATCAAACTGTTATTATCAGGCTTTATAAGCTGTATTTTTGCAATATCAATACCGCGAACACGACCGTTTACATTAGATTCATCTAAATGGCTTTTAAGTAATAAGGGTAAAGCGCCATTACCCGTTGCAATATCTAGCACTTCAAAATTTGGCCTTAATTCTTTAAATATTGGAAGCCAAATATCTTTTAGTATTCCTGCATAATTACTGCTGAAATCAGTTCCAAACGAAGTTAAATGGCCCTGTTCCCAATACTCACTCCAGTGTTGACTCACATAACCCCCTGAGAAAATTTCACGTTTTTAACGACTAGAAATATAACAAAAAGGCCAGCAATTTGCTGGCCTTGTAAATGTTTTAACGGTTTGTTAGAACTTTAGAGTATAGCTTGCACGATATTCACGACCGTAGTTGTTATACAACTCTGGGTTATCGTACGAACCAGAAGAACTCAATACAGGATCTTCATCAGTCAGGTTATTAACACCCAGCAATACTTTGCCATAGCTACCGATATCATAGCTGTAGCTGATATTGTGGATTAACCAAGAATCTAACTTACCTTCTTCTTTATCTTCATTGGTTGAGCTGGTGTAGTTCATGTTCCACGAGAAGGCGTTGTCACCAATTTTATATACTGTAGTGAATACAGATCTATAGTCTGGTTGGCCATTCCATCCGGCGGTATCAACGGAGCCTGCACCACCTTCAACTTCTTCATCATATTTAAGTATGAAACTGTTAGTCCAGTTTACTGAAAAGTCACCAAACTCAGTGTCGATGTTACCATTAAGTGCAACGTCAATACCTTCAATTTGTAACTTATCGCCGTTACCATAGCCAGTACCCACTTCATAGGCTTGACCTAGGCCGCCTCCAGTACCGGGTGCGCGTAACACATAGAAAGTCTCATCAGGAGCGAGCGAGCCAGAAGCGATACCTTCCATAACGTTGGTAATACTGCGCTGACTGATTACGTTATCGATATTTAAATCGAAATAGTCAACCTTAATACCGAAGTTATCAACGATATCCCAAGCAACACCTAGGTTAATATATTCAGAAGTTTCAGGACCTAATTCACTATTTGCAGAGATAAATGTATCGTACTGTGTTTCTAAACACTGAGTGTCGCTAATGCCATTAGAACGACAATACGCATAGTCAGTACCATATTCCGCACTAAACGTGGTAGCCGCATTTAATTGATCTAGGCCTGGAGCTCGGAACGCTTCTGAGTATGATGCACGAACAACAACGTTATCTAGCGCTTGCCAGCGAACAGCAGCTTTAGGCGCAACGTTACCACCAAAATCGCTATAATCGTCATAACGGGCGGCAAGGTTTAATTCAATCGTTTCAGTAAGAGGTAATACAGCTTCATAAAACGCGGCCCAAACTTGACGATCACCGCCAGCAGAGTTACCAGCGCTGCCACCGACTAAACCTGCTTCAGATTGTGCGTCATATACAGATGTAAAGTCTTGATCGAAGTATTCCATACCAAAATAATGCGCAATTGCACCTGCTGGTAAACTGAATGCATCAAAACCGATACCTGCGTTCCATTGCTTAAACGTTGCACGATCTTGCGTTAACGTTGTAGCCTTCATGTTATTAACGCCAGCTTCAGAGCCGAGATCAATACCATTGGCTTCGTTATATGCTAAACCTGAATAGCTAAGGTAATACTCACCGATAGACTTGTTATCAGCGATATTGTGGTGATAATAAACTTCCCAAGTTGCATCATTCCATGCACTAATACTACCGCGTAAACCAGTTAAATAATCTTGGTTGTAATCATTGACGTTACCGTCACGATTGCCAATATCTACCCAACGGAAATATCCTGTAGCACCATCTTCACCATAAGGGTTATGTGGGTTATCAGCAGTCATGTTGTTCCATGTTGCAGCTGGTGGCGCATAGCGACCGAAAGAGCTGTTTTGAGTAAACATGATGCGGCCAAACCACTCTACATCTTCGGCAACTTCATAGTTAGAATCAACATAGACAGTATTACGATCTACAGAAGCTTTGTTGTACGAAACGTTCGCAGGAGCAAACGCACAGTATGTATGACCAGCGCCTGATACGTTGTCAGCTTTAATCGTTTGGAATTTATCAGAACCATACTTAGCTTCTAAATCATCACAAAGTGGTGAAGCTTGCTTCATTGTTTTATCAGGGCTACGAATCGTTGCACCGTATTGGCTCCAACCGATAGCCTCTTCGAACTGGATTTCTCCATCACCGTTTAAATCGTTCAAACTAGGAGCCGTGTAAGAGCGATCTGCATCTCTAATACCTTCACGATCCTGATGATCAAATGCAAAGGTCAAGTTACCTTTATCCATCTGATAACCAGCAACAACAGAGAACTCTTTACTTGTCATACCTTCATCTTGGTCACGAGCACCCGCACCAACGTTAAACTCAAGACCTTGGTAGTTCTTTTTCATGATGATGTTAACAACACCAGCAATCGCGTCTGAACCATAAGTAGAGGAAGCACCGTCAGTTAGAATTTCAATGCGCTCTACTGCCGCCATAGGAATAGCGTTTAAGTTTGCAGATGAACCACCTAATGTTGGAGAGCCAGGGAAACGCTTGCCATCGATTAACACAAGTGTGCGACTTGAGCCTGCACCACGTAAATCAATAGTCGCTTGTGACTGAGCAGAACTACCTGAACGTTCAGAGAATGAACCAAATGAGTTTAAGTTACTATTTCGTAGAGCATCTGCAACGGTAAAGTTACCTTCGACTTTCATATCTTCAGTCGTAATAGTCGTTACTGGTGATGCACCTTCTAGGTCAGTACGTTTAATTCGTGAACCTGTAACTTCAATACGCTCGACTTTCGCACCATCTTCAGCCGCCAAAGCAACTGGAGCCGTAAATGCAGCAACTGCTACGCCGCTAATTAAAGCTAAGCGTACAGAATTAGCGAGTAAATTATGTTTTAGCATTGTCAATCTCCCTGGAAATATTATGTCTTTATTATAATCCGCTTATTTAATAAACGGTTTCAAACTGAGGTGTCTCGGACCCCTCGCTGGAAACAATAAAATCACATATAGAACCTTTAAGCAACAACAAATATACAAACGATACAATCAAGAGACAAAACGCGCATTATATGAACATATCTATCGAGTAGAGACTTTAAAACAACCAAAAAAAATGCCAGTCATTTCTGACTGGCATTTCTGTATAAAGAGAGTTCGGCATTAACCGATTTATACCCTATAAAATTAAGACTTTAGAGTGAATAGCGAATACCAATTGCCACACCGTCATCTTCAGAAAGCGCCATTTTGGCTTCCTGATCTTTATCGGCGCTAGTAAAATCGCTGTAATCTTTACGTGCTTCTATGTAAAGCACAGTGTTCGGGTCCCAAACAAAATGCAAACCAACCACCACAAACTGACGTTTAAACACGTCTTTTGGATCAGCATTAAAGTTAGGCTGAATAACGTAATCGTCACCTGCGTCTAATATGTTGTACGATATAAATGGACGTAATCCGTTATCAAACTTAAAAGAAGCTAGTGTTTCAACACCATAGGCATCTTTAATTAAGCGGCCAATGTTATCTGTATCATGGTTTTCTTGTCTATTGACGTTTGCTGCGACATATAAACCATCATTATCGAAATTACCCCAAGTGACTCCAGCACCATAGATAAGATCAACTGCAGTTGATTGCGTGCCATTACCAAAGCTTACGTCAAACTCACCACGGTTAACACCCGCTGTTAATGTCAGCATGTCAGTCGCTTTATAGGTCAGCGCGCCACCATAGGTGTAGTTATACTCGACTTGTTGCGCCGCTTTATCGCCACTTTCCCAGTTTGTTTGACACTGGCTTTGGGAAATATCAGCGGTAGTATCGCACGTATAGAAACTGCTGTTTTTAAACTGGGCTTGAACTGCGAAGCTAAGATCGCCAAAGGCATTACGATACTGAACCGTTTTATCACCACGACCCACACCGTTTACCGCGCCATCATCTTTATTAAAAGTGTAAACACCGGCAGTGTTACCGTCCCATACAAAACCGTAGTTGGTATTATAAACGACATCGTACCAAGCACCCCATTGCTTACCGATAGTTAAGGTACCGTATTTACCATGGGATAAGCCGGCATAACCTAAACGATTGTAAAAGAATTCTTCTTGCACCGATTCGAAGCGATTATTGTAAACAATATCGCTATTACCCACTGGGTTTACACCCCATTCTAGTTTTGCAAAGGCTTTCCAACCGTCGGTCAATTCACGGTTAAAACCGAAATTAATCCGTGAGGCACCATTAACAACTTCTGTTTCGTCTTGAGTGTTAATCACGCGAGCATCGATAAAGCCACCGATTTCTACGGCATTTTTATTATCTTTATAGATCTCGATAGCAGAGACAGAGGGGACTAGAAATATTGCTGCCAGCGCAGTGGCTACTAACGTCTTGTTCATTTGGGGCTTAACCTTTTTGTTTATGTTCTACCAACGTCATTCCGTAGTTATATTTCCTTACAATTTCAGCTTAAAGGGTAGCAAACTTTCAATATCTCCTCAAAGCGAAACCTAAAATATATGCAGACTGGCATCACAAAAATAAAGCAGTTAACATCAAAAAAACCTATAACACCGCTTTATTAACTATAAAATTAAACACAAAAAAAACAGTTAACGCCCTATATTAACAACAGTTGTTTTGATGTAATACTCATGTAGTTTAGTTTCATTATTGAAAACACCGGCTCGGCAATAGGGCCAATTTGCTTGTCGATATAGTATTGATAGTCGATTTTAGATGTTCTGTACTCAACGGACTCTGGACCGTTTACAGTGATTAGATAATCTATTTGTGCTCCCCGCTTGCCAAAAGCAGCATTACCTGTCACATCACATAATTGCTGGGCAACCTTTACATGTGGAGAAGACTTAGCCGTATAGTCTTCAATATTGCGCCGCATGCGTTTACGAAATACCAAATCATTATCCAACTGGCCATTGAGCAGTTTTTCAAACACGCTAGTTAAATAAATACTGATATCCCTTTGGTTAAACATGCGCTCATAGAGTGACGCTTGAACTTTACGTGCTAAAGGGCTCCAATCACTGCGCACTTGTTCCATACCCTTAAAGGTGAGCTCAAGTTCATCACTCGCATTGCGCCACGCGCCAACATAACGTTTTTTACTGCCTTCTAATGAACCTCTTAAGGTTGGCATAAAGAACTGCTCGTAATGCCGTTCAAACTGTAACTCGAGAAAGCTCTCAACTTGGTGATCAGCACAGATTTTAGCCTGCCACTTAGCATTGATAGCCTGCGCTAGCGTTTTACCTAAAGCGTTAATGTCAGAAAGATCAGGCTCGCTGCCAAGCCAGACAAAGGTCGAATCCGTATCGCCGTAAATCACTTGATAGCCCATCTCTTCTATCCATGCGCGGGTTTGTTTCATGATTTGATGGCCGCGCATCGTGATCGAACTTGCCAACTTAGCATCATGGAACACGCAGCCTTGAGAACCTAAAACCCCATACAGCGAGTTCATAATAATTTTTATCGCTTGGGATAACGGCGCATTGTGCTCACGCTTGGCCTTTTCGCGCTGCTCAGATAAGGTTTGAATTAGCTTAGGTAAAATAGGCTGTTGCCGACTGAAACGGCCGCCAAGAAACCCCGCAACACATTCAGACTCGGGCAACTGCAAGCCTTCAATTAATCCCTTAGGATCGATCAAAAAGGTGCGAATAATGGAGGGATACAAGCTTTTAAAATCGAACACTAAGATGTGTTTATAAAGACCCGGCACAGAATCCATCACATAGCCGCCAGGACTTTCAATGCCCTGACTCACAGGCTCAGCAGGAGCGACATAACCCGCGCGATGTAAATGTGGTAAATACAAATGATTAAACGCCGCCACCGAAGCCCCTACCCGTCCCAGTTCTAAACCTGTCAGTTCGGCACGCGCGAGGGCAAAATCCCACAATTGAGTGTGAGTAAAAATATCCCATACTAGGCGGCTATCGGTAAGATTGTAATGGGCTAAGGCTTGTTTATCGGTCTTAAACAGCTGGTCAATTTCTTCAACGCGGTTATCGACGTTATGAATGGCCTTGCCTTCACTTAATAGTTGCCGCGACACAAATTCAAGCGAGAAACGCTCAAAGTGATAAAAAGCAGCTTTAAGCCAATCGATACCATCGAGTACCACACGGCCCGGTAAGACTAAGGTTTCTGGGCGAAACTTATTGTCAACTTTCCAATCGAGCTTAGCGCCGCCGCGGCCAATGGTGAGCGGAATACGATGTAATAATGCACGGCGTGACAATAGCGCGAGATCGAAACTCACCACTGACCAACCGATAATAAAGTCAGGATCAAACTCATGGAACCACGCGATTAATCGATGGATCAGCGCCGCTTCATCGACCACCCATTCAATATATTCGGGGGAGTTTGATTCAGCTTCGCCTACCATAATCACTTTTTCATAAGTCTGCTTGAGGCTGCCTTGCCCCTCGTCTCGGCCACTGTCTTGACCATATAGCGCGACCGAATAGAGTAAGCCCTCAAAGCTGCATTCAAAATCCAGTGAGATACAGCGGAAATGTACAGCCGTTAAAGGGGCAATAGTCTTAGCCCGCTCGGCGATAAACACGGGCAGCGAGTTAGCCTGAAGACTGTCGCTATTCAGCGCAGAGAAATGCCCTAAAAATGCCACATCCAGCGCCACAAACCGCTCGATTAAATAACGCTGTTCAGGGCGAATATCCGCTTCAAATAAAGGGATATCGGCATCTTTTGCGATGCGCTGTAAGGTACGTAAGCTGTTGCTCGATTTAGCATAAACTCCACTGACGGCGCCGCCTTTAAAGCTTTTGAGCGCTAACGGCACAAACCGCAATGCTTGACCCGGCGTTTGTAACTGTAAAGCCGCCACATCCGTTTGATGACAAAAACAAATGTGTTCAGTGTCTTGCACTTCCACCAGCACAGGGCCTTGGGCTGTCGCCAGATAATACTGCAACACTAAACTCCCATGACGATGAATCGCATGGCGTGTTAAGACTCGACCTTGTACACTAACGGCCGTTGTTGCCTCTGGCTTCATCGCATGGGTTCCCAAATCGTATAGCTACTCAATTTAAATGCCACCAAATGGCAGAAAAGTTTCTTAGGCTATGCAATCACTGTTATTATGTACAGCATTAATTCGATAAAGTAGTGACGCATGTTACCTGACAATGTAAAAACCCAGATCCGCGCCATCTATAAGGATATCGCTACCGCCTTGCCTCATTTTAGGCCGCGCCGCGAACAAAACTATATGGTGGCGGAAATCTCTAAGACCCTCGCCGGCGACTATGACAAAGATAGGCGCATCATTGTGGTCGAAGCAGGGACTGGTATCGGTAAATCATTGTCTTATATTCTCGGTACCATCCCACTGGCATTAGCGAGCAAGAAAAAAGTCTGTATCGCCACCGCGACCGTTGCCTTACAAGAACAATTACTGCATAAAGACTTGCCCTTCTTCCTTGAGCAATCCGGCTTAAATTTCCGCTTTGGCCTAGTCAAAGGTCGACAACGTTATGTGTGTCTTTCGAAACTGGCGATGCTCATCGGTGACGACAACAGTACACAAATGGCCATGTGGCAAACTAAGCCTGACAATAGCCAAGTGGCTATGATGCATGGCCTGTTAAAAGACTATAACGAAGGTCGCTGGAACGGCGAAATCGATACCTTAGCCGTGCCGCTGCCCGATCATCTGTGGCAACAAATCGCCTGCGACAAACACAGCTGTCATCGCCAAGTCGCCAGCCACAGAAATTGCCCGTTCCATAAAGCCCGTGAAGATGTCGATACTTGGGACGTGCTCATCGCCAACCACAGCTTGTTATTTGCCGATTTAGAATTAGGTGGCGGCGTGATTTTGCCCGATCCAGAAGACGTGTTTTATGTTATCGACGAGGCACATCACTTACCGATTGTGGCGCGGGATTTCTCCAGCGCACAAGCCACGCTGAGGGGCGCCTGCGACTGGCTCGAAAAAATTGGCAAAACCTGCGCTAAGTTACAAAACCAAATAAAGAGCAACAACATCATTGCCCCTGCGCAGGCAATGCAAGATCACTTAGGCGATCTTATCGCCCAGCTCAATCAAGTGGCTCACTACTGCGATACCCAGACTAAGCACTTTGCCAATCCTGAAAACCGCCTGCGTTTTGAGCACGGCAAACTGCCGGGCTCATTACTCATTCTGGCTGAAAACCTTGCTGTTACCTCTAATCTTGCCCTCAAGCAGTTTAATAAAATGCTGTCACTGCTAGCAGAGGCGATTAAAGATGGCGACATTCCTAAACATCAATCCGAAGCACTATTAGCCGAAACCGGATTTATGCTGCAAAGGCTCGAGAATCTACAAAAATTGTGGAGGATGATGGCCAAGGAAGATAAACATAAAGGTGCCCCTATGGCGCGCTGGGTTGAGCTCATCACAGGTAAACAAGTGGATTATCTGTTTAGCGCCTCACCTATCGAAGTCGGCTTTATGCTGGAATCCATGCTATGGCAGAAAGCCGCGGGCGTGGTTTTATGTAGTGCCACACTGCGCGCACTCAATAACTTCGACCATTTCGTGCATCAAGTAGGTTTGTCACTCAACGATGGCAGTCGTTATTTAGCCTTACAATCGCCCTTCGATTACCCCAATAATGCGACACTTTATTTACCCAAAATGCGCACTGAGCCGACGGATGATGCCTATACGGCTGAACTTGCCGAACAAATCATCACCCTTATTGAAGGCGAAATGGCAACCTTAGTGCTATTCGCCTCCTACTGGCAGATGGAAAAAGTGGTTGAATTACTTGAAGGTAAACTCACCACTGAGCTACTTATCCAAGGCAATGCGCCACGGCAACAATTGTTAGAAAATCATAAAGCTAAATGCGATAAGGGCGAACCAAGTATCTTGTTCGGCACCGGCAGTTTCTCTGAAGGTCTCGACTTGCCCGGCGATTATCTGACTAACTTGATCGTCACTAAACTGCCCTTTGCCGTACCAACCTCGCCCGTTGAGCAAGCGCATGCAGAATATGTCAAAGTCAAAGGCGGTAATCCCTTCTTACAACTGACGATCCCAGATGCTTCACGTAAGCTTATTCAAAGTTGTGGTAGATTACTGCGTAAAGAGCAAGATTATGGCCGAGTGACTATTTTAGATAGGCGGTTAGTCACTAAACGCTATGGTAAGTCCTTACTGGATGCCTTACCGCCCTTTAGACGTGTTATAGAGTAGGATTAAAATTTGGAGTTGTTACTCGAGCCCAGTCATTGGGCCCTGTTGGCAGTCATAGGTCTTATCGCTGGATTCATTGATGCCGTCGTGGGTGGCGGTGGCCTCTTGTCGATCCCCGCACTGTTAACCTTAGGTATTGCACCGCATACCGTATTAGGCACCAATAAGTTAGCCGCAAGCTTTGGCTCTTTTATGGCGGCTTGGACCTATTATCGCAAGCACCTCTTTAAACCCTCATTTTGGTACATGGCTTTTATCGCCACCTTTATCGGCGCGGTATTGGGCAGTTTCTTAGTCTATTTAGTCGATACTCAATGGCTCGAAAAAGTCCTACCCTTGCTGATTATTGGCATCGCCATTTACAGTTTAGTCAGCCCCAATGCGATGTCAGACGTTAACTGCCAAGCACCAACCAGCAAGCCACCAGCCAAGCAACAATGGCTACAGGGGCTGGCTTTAGGCACTTATGATGGTTTTGCAGGCCCAGGCATTGGCGCATTTTGGACCGTCACATCTGGCTCTTTGTATAAACTGCCTTTACTGCACAGTTGCGGCCTCGCCCGTGCGATGACCTTCACCAGCAACTTGACCGCATTGACTATCTTTGGCTGGCTTGGGCAGGTACAGTGGCAAATAGGTTTGTGGATGGGATTGTGCATGATGTTAGGCTCATTTATCGGTGCCCGCTGTGCGATTAAATTTGGCATGCCCTTTATCCGCCCACTGTTTATTTTGATCGTGCTAATGATTGCAGCGAATTTGGCATGGAGCGCATGGTTGTGAACACCCAACAATTAATGGTGATGCTGAAAAATCAGCTTAAAGCCTTAGAACAAGAAGTGCTGCAACACGATAATCGACTCGCGCCGCCGCAGCGTAAACTCCTGCAAGAAACGGAGCGTTTTAATCACTCGCTGTTTGTCCAACACGGCGCCCAACTCGGCCCCTGTATTGAACAAATTCGTAGCAGTATTATGCAGCTCGAAAAACAAATTAAGCTTAAACTCGCCCCCCAGACCATTGCCCTGAGCTGTGAGCGGATCCAAGATAGATTCACCGCAGTCAAACGAGCCTTGCTGACCACTTCTATTGACATTAAGTCTAAAACTCAGCAGCGTGCCAGTAGCCGTGCCCGTTTTGCACAGCGCCAGAATCAGTCTCACCAAGCAAGTGGTTTCGATTGGATCGCCAATAACGTGATGCAAAATAGTCATGAGATCTACGAAGAATTGAACAAACATCTTAATTGGGCGAAAAAATTTGAACAAAAAATTGAAGAAATGGAATCAAAACTTGAAAACTGTCATAGTGCTGACAAAATAAAATTGCAAAATGACATCCTTTTGATGCATCGTCGTCTAGGGAAATGCAGGCAAGCTATTAGTTATATAGAAGATCGCATTCAAATATTCGAACGCCCGTATCAGAGTAATAACCGTTAAGGAGTAACAATGAAATCACTTTTGCCAATTAGCAGCCTGCTAGTATTACTCGGATCTGCCTCAGCCTTCGCTGCAGATCTGAACATTCCTATGTCATTTGAGTACCTTGCTCTTGATGGTAAAAAAGTCGAGTCGAGCGTATTTAACCATAAAAGCAGCTTAGAATTGGCCCCCGGCACTCACAAAATCGCCATTCGTTACCATGAAATGGTAGAGGATAATTTTAGTGACAGCCAAACCTTTGTTAAGTCAGCACCTTTCATCGTTACTTTAGATGTTGATGGCGACCATCAATATTATCTGCAAGCGGCCGAAGGTGAAGTCGTTAAAAAGCCTAAAGTTTACGCGCAAAACCCACAAATCAAATTAACCCGTAGTGACAAAGGCAACGTCAATTACCAAGTGGTGAATACCAATTTAGAAGAAGAAAGCTTCGTCTCTCGCCTTTTCAGTGGTAATCAAGCCGTTGACGTATCGGGAACTGCCGCTGCAGCAACCGGTGCAGCTGGCGCAGTGGTTGCCGTTGCACCAGCACCCGTGACAGCATCGGCGACCGTTAACGCAACATCACTCACGGCCCCCGTAGACACCTCTAAAGCAGCAGGAGCCAACCCACAACAAATGTTGCAATACTGGTGGCTACAAGCGGATGAAAAAACCCGTAAAGAATTTATGAGCTGGGCAATTTCACAGCTATAACAACTTGCGATAACGAGGTTTAGTCAATATTGACTCTGATCCCACTGGTTTATCACGCCAGCGATTCCAAGCTGGCGCTTCCTCCCCATCACAGATTTCCCACCACTAAATACGCACATTTACGGCAGTACTTACTCGATAACCACATTGCCACGACTGCACAATTCCACGCACCAACGGCCATGACTGCAGAAGATGTAATGCAAGTGCATCAACGCGAATATGTAGGGCAATTTATCGCGGGTACCTTGCCAACAGCAGCGCTAAGACGGATTGGTTTCCCGTGGAGTGAAGCCTTAGTTGAGCGTACCTTGCATTCTGTGGCTGGCACCACACTCACAGCTTCATTAGCCATAAATCAGGGTATTGCCCTGCATCTCACGGGTGGCTACCATCACGCCCATTACGATTTTGGCAGCGGCTATTGTATTTTCAACGACCTTATCCTCGCGGCCAGAAATGCCATCGCAAGCCATCAAGTACACAAGGTACTGATTTTTGATTGCGATGTGCATCAAGGTGACGGCAGTGCAACCCTCAGCCACCAACATCAAGGGATCATCAGTTGCTCGATTCACTGCAAAGAGAATTTCCCGAATCGTAAGCAGCATTCCCACTATGATATTGAGCTAACCAAAGGCAGCGATGACAATCTGTATCTCGAAACCGTGGAGCAAACACTCGCCCTCCTTATCCGAATCCATCAACCAGATCTGATTCTTTATGATGCTGGGGTCGATATTCATCAAAATGACGATCTTGGCTTGCTCAATATCAGCCAAGAAGGACTGTTCAGACGGGATTTAACTGTGTTATCAATGGCAAAATCGGAAAATATTCCAATTGCAGCCGTGATAGGCGGCGGCTACAGCAGAGACGCACTACAATTAAGCCAAAGACACTGCCAACTTTTTATTGCGGCAAATCATTTGTGGTAGCAAACTCAATGAAAACCGTCATGGAGCATAACAATGCAACTCGAAATCCGTAATTACTACGAAGTTCTTTTAATGGAAATATTGTCAGATGAAGGACTTATGGACGAACTTCCTGAGGACTATCTCGCCGACTTATGTTGCGTTACCTTAAATCAACTGCCTGTGCGCTACATACGCCACCTCGTCGATACTTACTTCTTTGAAGACTATAACGAGCTGCAGGAATTAAAGCGTGAGATCCAAACCGCACTCGAAAAGTCCCGCGCCTTTCTTAAACAAAATCTGCAAAAAAGATTACAGGAAGAAGCCGAAGCAAATCGCTAATCTTGCTAAGAGTTACTATTGAGAGCATTTTTAGCCGTTGCAGTGGCAAGAACAGAGGCAGGTAATGGATTATCTCATTGTGCAGAAATATTAATGCTATAAATGATTAACGGCAGAAAACGGAAATAGCCTGTAAGCTAATATATTGAATAATATAAATTGAGTAGATATAGAGAAGTACAACGGAAATAAACAGAGGGAAAGTTGAATTGGAGGTTCCCCTAGAGCCGACACCCCGGCACACGAGTCGCTTGCTGCGGTTGCTCCCTTCCGGGCCTGGCCGAGTTCACAAGTTATCATTGCGGGGGGACCCTAGGGTCACCATAACTTCGAACATTACTTTGAATGACATAAACCAAAGCATTGCTTGAACGCGGAGGATTATCCCCCATGGACCCTATGGGATCAAGCGCTAATCGATAAGATCTCTTAATATCCCACCTAACTGCACAATCTATAAGCAAATGGAGTGATTGAAATGATAAAAGCCTGCAAATGCAGACTTTTATATATGTTTTACTGAATCTCTTATCATAAAAATCAGCAGGCTACACCGCAATCATCGCCAAAGGTGGTTACAACTTGATCAAATGGCGATTTTGCTCAATTATCTTAGCCCCAACACCAGAGACATTGGCTAAGTCATCTATAGCATTGAACTTACCATTTTTAGTGCGATAGTCGACAATCGCTTGAGCCTTTGCGGCACCAATCCCTTTGAGTACGAGTAACTGCTCGGCTGAAGCGGTATTAATGTTGACTTGAGCGGCATCTGGCATAGCTTTCTTCACATCCGATGCCATTTCACCCGCTTCAGTTTTAGCCTGTACTTTCACGGCGGCCTTGGTTGGGGTTTCTGTTGCGATTGCTGGGCTTGCCAAAAAAGCAGTTAATGCTATGGCACTCATAAAAGCTGGTATACGATTTGTGGTTTTCATAACAATTCCTCTATTCCATGATTTGCGGCCTTTCGTCCTACTTCCGTGGCCTCAAATCAAAAATAGTCTAAGCTGTCCCGAAATACCAAATCGGCGTCATAAATATTCACTATCGCTAAACTTCTGTCTTCAGCTCAATGAGCCAGTGCTTGACTATGATAAAAAGATGCAAAAAGCATCCTTTTATCATTCAAATAGCTAACGGTCTTTAAAATAACAACATTCATTAAGCTAATCGAGCTAGCGCTTGGTTCAAGTCGGCGATGATGTCGTCACAATCTTCTAAACCAATAGAGATCCGCAGCAAATTATCACCAATCCCAGCCGCCGTTCTTGCCTCTGGCGTATAAGGTGAATGCGTCATCGATGCAGGATGTTGGATAAGGGATTCAGCGTCACCTAGACTCACCGCAATTGAGAACAACTTTAGATATCCGACAAAGGCCATAGCTTCTTCTAAATTTGCGGCCAGTTCAAACGCGATAACACCACCAGCACGTTTCATCTGCTGGCCAATGAATTTATGCCCTTGATGAGATTTAAGCCCGGGATAATACACACGTGTAATGCTTGGATGTTCCGCCAAAAACTCTGCCACGCGCTGGGCACTATCGCAATGGCGCTGCAAACGCACATCTAAGGTTTTAAGGCCGCGTAAGATCAGCCAAGCATCATGTGGCGATATCACAGCGCCAATATCCTTTAAAATTTCATACTTCACTTTATGGAGCTGTTCTTCACTGCCACACACTATCCCCGCAATCACATCGCCATGGCCATTGAGATATTTAGTCGCACTGTGGACCACCAAATCAATGCCAAAATCCAGCGGTCTCTGCAGTAATGGCGTCATGAAGGTATTGTCGACAATACTGACCAACTGATGACGTTTGGCAATATTCGCAATTGCAGCTAAATCAAATACCTGCAAATGCGGATTGACAGGGGTTTCACAGAAAATGACCTTAGTATTGGATTTGATCGCCGCTTCTATTTCTGTTACCGATGAAAAGTCCACTAGGGACACTTCAATACCAAAGCGAGCAAACTGAGTCGTCATTAGCGCATAAGTACAACCGTATACGGCATTCGACGCCACTAAGTGATCGCCCATCTGCAAATTAGCCAGCAATGCGGCGGATACTGCGCCCATACCAGAAGCAGTTGCGGCTGCGGCCTCTGCCCCTTCTAAAATCGCCATTTTACGTTCAAGCTCGGCAGTTGTCGGATTACCTAAACGCGTGTAAATATACCCCGACTCATTACCCGCAAATCGCTCACCACCTTGCTGTGCAGACTCAAACACAAAAGTCGCACTTTGGTAAAGCGGCGTCACTAAGGCACCAAAGGCCTCTCGCTCATGGCCGCCATGAATAACCTGTGTTGCCGCCTTCCACATCTTGCCTGACTCATCTTGCATACCTAGCTCCTTGTCATTGGCATTGAGCAGTTCCCGTTCTTGATTGATTGTTGGTGTGGAGCGCTCAATGCCCGCATTATGGATAATCTAATAGATAAGTTAATGAAACATTAGCCCTATCGAATAAGCCCTACCATAACGCGGCCAAGCACTTAAGCCAGTAGCATGACAAAAATAGCAGCGATCAAAGGTGTAATTAACTTGTTACATAGCACTTTTACGTCGCACTTCGTCATTCTCTTTATCTGCAAGAATCATAAAAAATGCGCCAAGGAACAAGTCCATTAGCGCATCTACTTTCGGCTATTTGAATCATTTAATCATATGATATTCAATAGCATCTACTCTTTAGACTTATCTTTAGATGACCGCGATACCCTATCATCAACATCGGCGAACTGGCCTTTTAATGCGTCGCGGCCTTCCTTGGTAAACAGCTTGCCTGAAAACTGCTTAAGTTCGATCAACAATTCCTGATGCACTTTAGACAATTTAGGCCTTTGCTCCTCCCTAAACACAATCGGCCGACACAGCGCCATGGCTTGATATCCAAGGCGCGCCGTTAACATGCCGCCCCCTAAACCTTGGGCCAAGCGAGCAGATAATTTACCTGTCATTTCAACCGATAACAGCTGTGTCCCTAAATCAGTGACTAACTCACTAGTGCCCGCATAAATAATATTAATGATGATACTGCGGATAAGTTTAATCCGGCTCCAATAACCTAACTCAATGCCATAACAACGGGCCACATCGCGCAGCATACGTTGATTACGCCAGAGGATAATCGCCATATCGAGCACTGCTAACGGACTGGCCGCCAGTAGCACTGCCGACTCGGCAGCATATCTTCGCACGACTTTTTTGGCCAGTTCATCCCGCTCAGTCAGCACTAAGTCCTCGAATAACAATACTTTCTCAGCATCATTATGCTCATCTTTTAATGAACGGCGAAGTTGCTGCAACCCTTTGCTGTCGCCATAGTGGCAAACGATATTATCGATAAAGCTGTCTGCTTCACCCATTTGCATGCTCTGCGCTAGCCTTGCACCTGTTTCTTGAGTATCGGCGACCTGTTTGAGTCGCTTGAGCTTACGGTATTCACTGACTGCGCCCGCCAATGCCCACGCACTGACAACCCCAAGCACCACACCATAAAAACTGAACAACCAAGGGCTCTCAAGCCAAGCATCCCTCAGTCCTAATCCTGTTTGAACTACTACGAGCAGCAATAAACTCGCTACTGCCAGACGAGCGAGCCAAGACCAACGGCGTGATTTTACAAGTTGAGGCGATACCGATTTAGCATCGATCATTTTTGGATGGGATGACAGCGTTTCATCCATCAATTCCTCAATATCAGCAGCCACTTCTTGCACTGGCGTATGCGGATCAAAGGCTTTCGCCCCTTTGAGCTCCTCTTTGCTGGGTTTGAGCTCCACGACTTCTGGGTCAAACAGCTGCTGCTTTTTCAGCGGCTTATGTTCAACTGAGTGTGCAAATGAGTTCGCAGAAGAATTAGAAGCCTGCTCGTTAGCGTTATCCGATAGCTTTAGCGTCATTCCAACTTATCTCCCAGTAAGTACTGCAGCAAATGATCGAGACGAATATGGTCAAAGTGCACTTGAGATGGGTCAACATTGGCATTGCTCGGCGGTGCAAAGCCGACAAAGTTAAACCCTTGTTCACGCCAAAAATCGGGCTCAGGTAAGCGAGTGGGCACTTCGCCTGGAAACAAGGTCAGGGCTTTACCGTTGAGTCCCATCCCCTGCACGACTTCCACCTCGCCCTCTTGGGTCGTTACCATGCCATGGCGAGTCGCCTTGATGGCGCTAATCGCCATCGTCTCCACTTTACAACCATCGAAACTGGCAAAATGCTGGCTGTGTTTCAACATATCGGTCAGCAGGGACAAAACATGGCTCTGCTGATCGCGAGTCACATGGTCAACCTTGCTCGCGGCAAACAACAAACGGTCGATGCGGGGGGCAAATAAACGCCGTAAATAACTCGATTGGCCAAACTGAAAGCTTTCCATAATGGCATTGAGCGCCGCGCCCATATCCTCAAATTGCTTTTTACCGCGATTCAACGCACTAAAACAGTCAACGAGTACTAACTGCCGATCAAAACCAGCAAAGTGGTTTTTATAGAAAGGCTTAACCACTTTAGCCACATATTCTTGATAGCGTTTTTCAAGTACATGGAATCCACTGTGTTTATCGCTTTGCGAAAGCTCAGCAAACTTTTCATCATTAACCAATAACAGGGGGAAAAAAGCCAATAAGGGAGCCCCCTGCCATTCACCCGGCAATAACATGCGCCCAGGTTGCGCTTGGTAATAACCTTGCACGTGCACTAAATCATTGAGTAATAGCTGATATTGATCGGCAATCTGCTTTAATTGCTGTTCATCGGCGCTCGCGGCTAAATCCAATGATGTCAAAGATTGCTCAAACTCGGCATACAAAGGCGAGCTTTTAAGATGCTCGATGCGAACTTGTTGAGCACGGCACCAAGTAACGAAGTCTTGGCGCAACATAGGTAAATCGAGTAACCATTCGCCAGGATAATCGACTATGTCTAAATACAAGGTGGCGGTATCAGAAAACTTGGCCAGTAAGCCCTTCTTAGGCTGGTATTTAATCGCCAATCGTAACTCAGAAATAGTACGGGTAGAGGCTGGCCAGGTCGCAGGTTCGGAAGTGAGCGCTAACATGGCGCCTTGATAATCAAAACTGGCGATTTCAAGATCCGGCTGCATGGCACGCTTAACACCGAGCAAACGCTGATCGCGGCTCACCTGCCACAGTGGCAAAGCGCTGTTGTTGCGGGCGTGGGATGAGGTTGAGACAGGTCCAGAATTGAGTAACTGATTGACTAACCCCGTGATAAATGCGGTTTTTCCCGCACCAGAAAGCCCAGTCACGGCCAAACGTAAATGCCGGTCTGCGGTGCGATGTAGCAGGGATTGGCCCTTTTGGGTTAATTTATGGAGCGAGGCATCAAGCATTCCCATAGAGACTTCCCTTATGTCGAATGATGTTAACTTATGTCAAGTGATGTTGACTATACACTGGAATGGAGCAGAGATTAAGCAACAAGGGCGGACATGGCCGCCCTTTAGAAGGGTTACAAACTATTGATTTGTCTTTTTAAATCAAAGTTGTCAGAGGTGACATGGCGTTCTAAATTTTGTAGCCTGACTTCCAGACTTCGAAATTGACGACTCACGTCGCTTAGCGCTTGCTTTGCGGGTTCTCCCGACTGCCACGGCTTCTTCTTCACCTCGATATCGTCTCTATCGTAATGCTTTTGCGGCTTGATGTCTAAAATCACCCACAAAGCGACATAGATGATAAATACCACACCTGAGCCGCCGAGTAAGAAGATAGACACAGTCAGCACTCGCACTAACCAAGTTTCAATCGCAAAGTACTCGGCAATCCCTGCACATACACCCGCTATTTTGCCTGACTGGGGAATGCGGTACAAAGTACGGCCATTAGATCCTCTCATGTTTCCCCCTCCATTCGGGCGATTCTGTATCCAGAATGGCCTCTAAGGTCTCGATACGCGCCGCCATTTTATCGGCCTTGGATATCAAATCATTGAGTTGTGAAAACTCTTCCTCAGTGAGTCCCTGGCTCACTTGTCGCTTACTGCGATAATGAAGAACTAACCATATTGGCGCGACTATCACCATGAAAATAATAATCGGCGCCATTAGCACGTCCATATCCATAACTCACCTCTGAATTGTTATTCTTTTGACTTAATTGGCGCTTTACCTTTTACCTTGGCTTTGAGCGCTGCCAGTTCTGCATTCACAGAATCTTCCGCTTCTAGCGCCGCAAACTCATCGGCTAAGGTCTTCTTGCTGCCAAGATCGTAAGATTCAACTTGGGCTTCTAAGCCTTCGACACGGCGCTCATATTGCTCAAACTTGAGCATAGCATTGTCGATCTTGCTTGAATCTAGCTGCTTTTTCACTTCTAAGCGTGATGACGCGGTTTGAGTGCGCAAAATAATGGTCTTTTGACGCGCTTTTGCATCGAGCAGCTTTTCTTGCAACATGCCCACTTCATCTTTCAAGCGTGCGATATGTTCATCGATGACGGCTAACTCTTGATTCAGCGTATCTGCTAAACCGGTCGCTTTTTGTTTTTCAACTAAAGCGGCTTTCGCTAAGTCTTCACGGTCTTTGGACAGTGCCAGTTCAGCCTTATCTTGCCAATCTTGCACTTGCTCTAACACGCGGTTGATACGACGTTGCAGCTCTTTCTTTTCAGCTAACACTTTAGCTGACGTAGAACGCACTTCAACGAGTGTGTCTTCCATTTCTTGGATAATCAGTCGAACCATTTTTTCTGGGTCTTCGGCTTTATCCAGCAATGCGCTGATATTAGAGTTAATGATATCGGCGAAACGAGAGAAAATTCCCATAATCCTATCCTCAAATTGATGTTGGTCTCGTATAAGGTAATACACTAACCGTGCCAACTTTAACTTCTTATTTAAATACAGCAAGTTAAACAAAATATTAACTTTTACTTCCTTTTACGCTTCAAGCCACTTATTATCATTTTCACCAAATTTTAGCGCGAAAGACTAAAAAATATCGTGGATAATAAATTTCAGCAAGACAACCTTATCGGTCAATCCAACGCCCTACTCGAAGTGTTAGAACATGTGTCGCAAATAGCGCCTCTGTCTAAACCCGTACTGATTATTGGTGAACGTGGTACAGGTAAAGAGCTTATTGCCGAACGCTTACATTATCTGTCTAAGCGCTGGGATCAAAGTTTTATTAAGCTAAACTGTTCATCTTTGAGTGAAAATTTACTCGAGAGTGAATTATTTGGCCATGAGTCAGGAGCCTTTACTGGCGCCAAAGGCAAACACGAAGGCCGCTTTGAGCGCGCCGACGGGGGCACCTTATTCCTCGACGAATTAGCCAACACTTCAGGACTTATCCAAGAAAAGCTCCTACGCGTTATTGAATATGGCGAATTTGAGCGGGTCGGCGGCAGTAAAACCGTGCAGGCTGATGTTCGGTTAATCTGCGCCGCCAACGAAGATTTACCATCACTTGCTGACGCAGGCGAATTTCGTGCCGACTTGCTCGATAGACTCGCCTTCGATGTAATCACTCTGCCCCCACTGCGTTGCCGCCCAGAAGACATAATGACGCTGGCGGAATATTTCGCCGTTGGCATGGCGCGCCAATTAAAGCTGCAGCTGTTCAGCGGTTTCAGCGCCCATGCGGTCGAGCAATTAATGACCCACGACTGGCCGGGTAATATCCGTGAACTTAAAAACGTTGTAGAGCGCAGCGTTTACCGTAATGGCGGTGAAAATAGGCCCATCGATCATATTACCCTCGATCCCTTTGCTTCACCGTATCGGCCTAAAACGCGGATCAAGACCCGCGAACGTCAAACCACCTCAGTCGCGCCAACAACTATTGCCAGTACGCCACAATCTGCGCCGACATTTGAGGCTGAAGTGCAAGTCAATACTGAGTATTCAACGAATTGCTTTAATTTTCCGCTGGATTTTAAAGAGCAAACTGAGAAGTACGAAATGGATCTGATCCAGCAGGCACTCTCAAACAGCCAGTATAACCAAAAGAAAACCGCCGACATGCTCGGATTAAGCTACCACCAACTGCGTGGCATCCTTAAAAAGTACAATTTACTTGATAAAGCATAAGCAGATTGCCCACGGGGGAGATGCACTGCTAAAATAGCCGTTCATAGTCGATAAAATAATGATTTATAAATGAGTGTGCTAATTAGACGCCTGTGCCTAACAACTGCAGTTTCTTGCATGAGTTGGTTGTTGGTCGCGTGTGGCCCCCAACGACTCCCTTCTGGTTTGGTGTATTGCTCCGAAGGGAACCCTGAGTCTTTTAATCCACAATTGGTGACATCTGGCACGACAATCGATGCCACCTCGCATCAAATTTATAGTCGCCTAGTGGATTATGACACCCAGTCAGGCAAGCTTGTCCCTGCCTTGGCGACGAGTTGGGCCATGTCTGATGATGGCTTAAGCTATCGTTTCACTCTCAGGGAAAACGTGCAGTTCCAGCATTCAAAGCGTTTTTACCCAACTCGCCCCTTTAATGCCGACGATGTGTTGTTCTCCTTTAATCGTATTATCGATACCCAGCATCCTTATCATTTTGTCTCCCGCACGGGTTATCCCTTCTTCCAAAGTATTGGCTTTTCTCAGCAAGTTAAAGGGATAGAGAAGATAAACGATCATGAAGTGGTCTTTTACTTAACTCGCAAAGACGCTTCTTTTTTGTCAAATTTAGCCACCGACTTTGCGGTGATCTTATCAAACGAATACGCGCAGCAGCAGTTAGCTTTAGGTCATCCTGAAAACGTCGACCACTTTGCCATTGGTACAGGACCGTTCACCTTAGTGCAATACGCTAAAAACGAATATATCCGCTATCGCCGTAATCCCGATTTTTGGGGAGAGCCAGCAAAAATCGATATGCTGGTATTTGATATCACGCCCAAAAGTACAGTTAGGCTCGCTAAGCTTATCGCCGGGGATTGCAGCGTTTCTGCGCTGCCCAAAGCAGGTGAACTACCTGTTATCAAACAGCATCAAGAATTAAACATCGAATCACAACCAGGTCTTAACGTGGCATTTTGGGCCTTTAATACGCAAAAGCCACCGTTAGATGATGTTCGCGTACGTCGTGCACTGGCCTATGCTGTTGATAAACAAAATATCCTGCGAGCGGTTTATCAAAATACTGCCATTGAAGCCACCGGCGTTCTGCCGCCAGCATCATGGGCCTACGAAAATAACAAAGGACTTGTCGATTACAATCCGCAAAAAGCACGCGACCTATTAAAAGAAGCCGGTATAAAAAATCTCAGCATTAATATTTGGGCCATACCGGTTGCCCGCGCTTATAACCCCAATTCGTTGAAAACGGCCGAATTAATTCAATCCGATTTAGCAAACATCGGCGTAAAAGTGAATATCATCAGTTACGATTGGAGCGTATTTAATCAGAGACTGAGCCGCGACGACTATGATTCTGTGCTGATTGGCTGGAATGCTGATAACAGCGATCCCGATAACTTTTTTACTCCGCTGCTGAGCTGCGCAGCAATGCAATCAAACAACAATCGTTCTCGCTGGTGTAACCCTGAGTTTGATGCCATCTTAAACAGCGCAAGGGAAGTATCAGATCAAGCGGAACGTAAAGTGATTTATCAACAAGCAGAAGCCTTTTTAGCTGAACAAATACCTATGCTGAGTCTGGCCCATGCCAAACGTGTAGCGTTAACTCGCAGTGATATCAAGGATATGCAGCTTACGCCTTTTGGTGGGATTTCCTTCACCCATACTAGCCAAGCACCACAGGAGGCGAATTAATGTTTACATACCTACTGCGTCGCCTCAATTTATTTCTTGCTACTTCGTTAGTCATGGTGGGTGTCTTATTTTACGCTACAGGCTTGTTTCCAGTTGAGCGCACCTATGCACTCACTGGCATACATACACCGACGGCGACCCAACTGGTTCAAATAGAACAAGACTACAAATTAGATAAAAACCAAGCGTGGCAATTTATCGCTTACCTACAACAAAGGCTTAGCGGTAATTTAGGGATTTCAGTCACGTCACATCAAGAAGTCGCCGAAGAACTCAGTGCCGTCCTGCCCGCCTCCTTCGAACTTGCTGTGATGGCGGGCATTATCGCAATTTGCTTGGGCGTGCCCTTAGGCGTGCTCGCCTCCCAGAGTCAACATAAGCTCACCCAAAATACCATTATGGCGATTACCCTAACGGGCTACTCTGTACCCGTATTCTGGTTAGGTCTGTATCTTTCGCTTTGGTTTGGCGTCGATCTTGGTTGGTTACCAATTTCGGGACAAATCAATTTGCTCTATGAAATCAAGCCCGTCACTGGCTTTATGCTAGTAGATACCTTGTTGTCAGAGTCAGAATACGGCATGTCGGCATTTAAAGATGCCCTGCTGCATATCATTTTGCCAGCCACAACACTGGCCGTGTTACCTTTTACTGTAGTGGTTCGTAGCACCCGTTCGGCAATGGTGAATGTGATGAATCAAACCTTTATCCGCGCAGCCGAAGCCAGAGGCATGCATACTGGCACGATTATACTGCGCCACGCCCTGCCCAATGCGCTGATCCCCGTACTTAAACATTTAGGGCTAATGCTTGGCTCATTTGCCAGTTATGCCATAGTGGTTGAAATGATTTTCTCTTGGCCTGGTGTAGGATCTTGGCTAGTTTCAGGGATTTACCAACGGGACTATACTGTTATCCAAGGTGGAATTTTGGCCGTGGCCCTATTGATTATCTTCCTAAGTATCTTGATTGAAGTGCTGCACACAGCCTTTAATCCACTGAGCAGAAAAGACCTTTATGCCACCAGTTAAAATTTATCAAGAAGATCAAATTGCCTCCCCGACTATGCGGGTTTGGCTTAACTTTTCGGCTAATCCTTTCGCCTTAGCGGGTCTATGGACGATTGCATTTCTGCTCTTGCTAACCCTGTTTGGCCCTATGATTGCGCCCTTCCCACCAGAGGCACAAGATCCAAGAGCCTTGCTGTTGCCACCCTCTTGGGACCCTTCAGGGACAGTGGCGCACTTTTTAGGGACTGACGATCTCGGCCGCGATATTTTTAGCCGATTATTACACGGCGCGCACTTGACCTTTGGCATGGCGCTGCTGATCGTCGTTACCGCATTATTCACAGGCTTTATCATAGGGTCGTTGTCGGGCATGATGCGGGGCTTAAAATCCAGTATTCTCGGGCACTTACTCGACGCGCTGTTATCAATTCCCTCATTATTGATGGCCATTTTAGTGGTCGCTGTAATGGGACCAGGGCTTGAAAACGTGTTCTGGGCCGTCGGGATTGCCTTAACCCCACAATTTGTGCGCTCCATACACCAGTCAGTGCATGAAGAATTACAAAAAGAATATGTCACAGCCGCACGTTTAGACGGCGCGAACTCGATGCAAATTTTTTGGTATGTCATTATGCCAAACGTGTGGGAAGTGGTGATTATTCAAACCACACTTGCCATTTCAGCTGCTATTTTAGATATCGCTGCCCTGGGTTTTTTAAGCTTGGGCGCACAGGCGCCGAGTCCAGAATGGGGCGCAATGGTCGCCCAAGGGATGGATAATTTACTAACTGCACCTTGGGCCGTAACTATCCCAGGCTTAGCGATTCTTTTCAGTGTGCTTTCCATTAACTTGGTTGGCGATGGCCTACGGTCGGCGCTTGCGCCCATCAGAAACTAACTTATGCCCTTACTCGACATACGAAATCTAACGATTGAACTCGATACGCCCCACGGTAGAGTGCGGGCGCTAGAAAAAGTCAGCTTAACACTCAATGCGGGCGAAATTCATGGGCTAGTGGGTGAATCTGGCTCAGGACGAAGTTTGTTAGCCAGAGCGATTTTAGGCATCCCCGGCCCCAACTGGACTATTACTGCAGACCGCATGATGTGGGATGGCAATAACTTGATGGCCATGAGCTCAAAAGAGCGCCGTAACCTGATGGGTTCAGACATGGCAATGATCTTCCAAGATCCGTCTGGCAGCTTAGATCCAGCACAAACCGTTGGCAGTCAGTTAATGCAAGCTATGCCTAAAAATCCCAACGCCTATTTTTGGCAACGGCGCAGGCATGCAAGACTTACAGCACAGAAATGGCTGCATAAAGTCGGGATCAAGAATCCGCGGCAGGTGATGTCTAGCTACGCATGGGAATTATCCGAAGGTGAGTGCCAAAAGGTGATGATTGCGATGGCGGTTGCTAACCAGCCTCGCCTCTTGATTGCAGACGAACCCACAAGCTCGATGGAGCTCAGCACTCAGGCGCAAATTTTCAGATTATTATCCCAATTAAATCAATTACAAAACGTATCGATTCTATTGATCAGCCACGAGCTGGAAACCTTAGCCCAATGGTGCGATCACTTATCCGTGCTCTATTGCGGTCAAGTCATGGAATCTGGGCCGACGGACGAAGTGATTAAGCAGCCTTATCATCCTTACACTAAGGCGTTACTCGAAAATATGCCCGACTATTCAGGCTCAGGTGGTCACAAGGCGATTATGCCTACCCTACCGGGTTCTGCGCCCGCCTTACAGCATTTGCCAATTGGTTGTCGTTTAGGGCCACGTTGCCCTGAAGCACAAAAAAAATGCGTTAATCAGCCAAATTTGAGTCATATCAAAGACCGCTATTTTGCCTGTCATTTCCCTTATCACGGCGAAACCCATAATGACGACCCCACTGCTTAAAGTTAATGACCTTTATAAAAGATATGATACTGGTTATAGGGGCTTTTCCCGCCAATATAACGATGCATTAGCGCCCGTATCCTTTGAACTCGAACGCGGTGAAACCTTAGCGATAGTGGGTGAGGCGGGTTCAGGTAAAAGTACCCTCGCCCGCATTTTAGTCGGCGCAGAGCCCCGCAGTGGCGGCGAGATTTTTTTCGAAGGTGAAGCCTTAGACAGTCGCGATATAAAACAAAGATGCCGCTTAATTCGGATGATTTTCCAAGATCCGAATACTTCACTGAACCCGCGCCTAACGATTGGTCAATTGCTCGATGAGCCGCTGCGTTTCAACACCCAAATGTCTGCGCAATCGCGGCACACCCAAGTGGTCGATACCTTACGAAAAGTAGGTTTATTACCCGAGCATGCGGAGTTTTATCCGCACATGATTTCCGAAGGGCAAAAACAACGAGTCGCAGTAGCACGAGCCTTAATGCTCAATCCTAAAATTATCATTGCCGATGAAGCCTTAACCGCTCTGGACCTTTCGGTGCGTTCGCAAATTCTTAATTTGCTGCTAAAACTGCAAAAAGATCTCGGCTTGTCTTATATCTTCGTGTCCCATAATCTCAATATTATTCGCCATGTCAGCGATAAAATTATGGTACTGCACAAAGGTGTAATGGTTGAAAAAGCTGATACAGAACAAATATTTAACTCACCAAAACATGAATACACTCAGAGGTTGGTCCAAGAGCAGAGTCTGTTTGTTCACAAACGCTAAACTGCTCCAACCACTTAAATAATCAGGTGAATTGGCTAAAAATAGGTGCCATTTACCCGCCGAAATATTTATCCTATTGGTCATTTTGATAGAAGAAGCTTAAATATGATTATCAAACCAAAAATTCGTGGATTCATTTGTACCACTACACATCCTGTCGGTTGTGAAGTAAACGTTCAAGAACAAATCACCTTAACTAAAGCAAAAGGCAAAATCGCTAACGGCCCGAAAAAGGTATTAGTAGTCGGTTCATCAAGTGGTTATGGTCTGTCTTCACGTATCGCAGCCGCTTTTGGTAGCGATGCCGCAACGATTGGCGTGTTCTTCGAAAAGCCTGGTACTGAAGCGAAACCAGGTACTGCAGGTTGGTACAACTCTGCCGCTTTCGACAAATTTGCTAAAGCGGAAGGTTTATATTCTAAAAGCATTAACGGCGATGCCTTTAGCCATGAAGCTAAACAAAAAGTCATCGAGCTTATCAAGCAAGATCTCGGTGAAATTGACATGGTTGTTTACTCACTGGCATCACCAGTGCGCAAACTCCCAGATTCAGGTGAGCTTATCCGATCAGCTTTAAAACCCATTGGCGAAACTTACACAGCAACTGCCGTTGATACCAATAAAGACTGCATCATTGAAGCCACCGTTGAGCCAGCAACTGAGCAAGAAATTGCCGATACTGTCACCGTTATGGGCGGCGAAGATTGGGAACTGTGGATCAAAGCCTTATCTGAAGCCGGTGTATTAGCCGATAACTGCAAAACCGTAGCCTATAGCTATATAGGTACAGAACTGACATGGCCAATTTACTGGCACGGCGCCCTTGGCAAGGCCAAGATGGATCTGGACCGCGCTGCAAAAGCGTTAAATGAACAACTGTCAGCCACTGGCGGCAGCGCAAATGTTGCAGTGCTAAAGAGCGTTGTGACTCAAGCGAGTTCGGCCATTCCTGTCATGCCTTTATATATCGCTATGGTATTCAAGAAAATGCGTCAGGAAGGTCTCCATGAAGGTTGTATGGAGCAAATCTATCGCTTATTCAGTGAGCGCCTATTCCGTGCCGATGGTGCAAAACCTGAGACCGACAGTGATAATCGCTTACGTTTAGATGACTGGGAACTGCGTGAAGATATTCAGCAACACTGCCGTAATTTGTGGCCACAAGTGACCACAGAAAACTTATCAGAATTGACTGATTACCGTGAATACAAAGCTGAATTTATTAAGTTATTTGGTTTTGGTATCGAAGACATTGATTACGATGCCGACGTTAACCCATACGTTGAATTTGACGTTATCGAACTCTAATCAACTCGATAGCGAATCACTGCTTATCACAAACGTTAAACGCCACTTTTTAGTGGCGTTTTTATTTATAACTCCCAGATTAAGATGCGCTACACTAGCTGCAGTTGACCCCTAATAATCCCTCAATAAGGAAAATCAATGAAAATTAGCGCAAGAAACACCCTCAGCGGTACAATCAAATCCATAGAAATGGGCGCTGTAAACAATGAAGTGACAATCGAACTTGCACCCGGTGTCGTACTGACCTCTGTGGTGACTAAAGCTTCCTGTGAGCGCCTAGGGCTCAAAGTGGGTGATTCGGCTTATGCCCTCATCAAAGCCAGCAGCGTAATGATTGGCGTTGATGATTAACCATTCAATTCAGTAACGTGGCGATTGAAGTAATGGAATATGGAGTCTGACAGTGTTGCTATAGCGGATATCCTTCGAACTTCATTGGTAAACTTTATCGAATTAAAAAACAAAAAGGCCAAGTGAACTCACTTGGCCTTTTCTATTTAATCAGTCGGATAGCAAATTTAATTCACTATCCTCACTGAAATTATTCTTCTACAGGGTAAAGCACCTTGGCATTGGCTTTAAGCGAATCGATCAAGCCACGGTAGTCTGCTTCACTGTATTGTGCGTTCAGACGTTGTTTAAGTGCATTAACTAGCTCATCACTCACGCCTTCTGCAGCGTTGACTTTATCCAGTGCAACCACAGCATAACCGTTTGCTAAACCAACGGTATCGACAACAGGAGTTGTACTTGGTGTTGGCATTTGGAACGCTTTGCCTACAATCGCAGCATCAACATCTTGCGCGCCACGGCCTAGTTTCGCTTTAGACACTAAACCAAGATCAGTTGCACCCGCTTTAACTTGTGCCATCAGTTCCTGTGCTTTTGCACGGGCGGCTTCGTTTGCTTGATCTTGCTTCAAGCGCTCAGTGATGTTGGCTTTCACTTCAGCTAAGGCCAAAGTACCCGCATCGTGATGTTCTTTCACTCGGATAACAACCACATGGTTAGGTTCAAGCTCAATCACTTCACTGTTTAAACCTTTCAGCATCACAGTTTCAGAGAAGGCTGCTTTAACTAAGTCAGGCTTGTTTAGCTCAGCAGGTGCGTTATCGCGAGAAAACAGTGCTGTAGTCTTAACATCAACGCCAACAGCTTTTGCGGTTTCAGATAGTGTATCTGGCACTTCATAGCTGGTATCCGCTAATTTACTTTGTAAGCTATAGAACTGGTCAACCGCTTTCTTATCTTGCAATTGAGCCACTATCTTAGCTTTCACATCAGCAAACGGTACAGTCGCGCCAGATTGCACATCTAATAGCTTGATAATGTGGAAACCAAAGTCTGTTTTAACCACCGCAGAATGTTGGCCTTTATTTAATGCAAATAAAGCGGCATCAAATGCAGGGTCCATTACACCAGGTTCAAACCAATCCAGTTTACCGCCCTTCTCTGCACTCAAAGTATCATCAGAGTTAGCTTTAGCCAGATCAGCAAAATCGGCACCGCTATCTAATTGCTTAGCGAGATCTTCAGCCTTGGCTTTTGCTGCCGCTTCATCGTTACCTGGCATAACCAAAATATGCGCGGCAAGACGCTTCTCGTTAGAAACATATTGTGCTTTATGTTCTTCGTAATACGTTTGTGCTTCTTCATCAGAAACTGGATTATTTTTAGCAAAATCAGCAGCATTCAGTTCAACATATTCTAGGCTCACCATCTCAGGGCTCATAAACTGCCCTTGGTTTGCGTCGTAATAGTTTTTCACTTGCTCGTCAGTCACAACCGCTGTCGCTAAGAACGGCGCAGAATCGACGATAACATAGCGCACATCACGGGTTTGGCCTTGTAACTCAGCCAATTGCTTAGCTTCGCCAGGTAACACGAATTCAGTACCCACAAGGGCTGCAGTTAACTGACGACGGGTCATATCGACACGCATCATGTCTCTGAAAGTCTGTGGCTGATAACCTAACTGACGCAGAATCGCCTGATAACGATCGTTATCAAATTTGCCATCAGTTTGAAATGCCGGTTCAGCTCTCATTGCAGCAACAATTTGCTCATCAGATACACGTAGACCCATAGCCTTAGCAGCTTGATCTATCAACTTGTCAGCCACTAAGCGTTCTAATACGCTCTGCTTAATGCTTTGTAAGTATTTTTCGTCAGCAGATAACGCAGCAAACATTTCACCTAGCTGTTGCTCCATGCGAGAGCGCTCGCTCTGGTACGCCTGCTCTAGCTCGGCTTTAGTGATCTTGTCACCGTTCACTTCTGCCGCAGGCACATCAGTTGTTGAACCTAAGTAACTACTGACTCCTGCAAATGCAAAAGATAAAATCACAAGTACGAGAATGCCTTTAGCAATCACGCCTTGCGAACCATCGCGGATCTTTTCTAACATCAGATTTCTCGCTTGTTGCGATTAACAAAATAAAAAGGCGCATCAGGTTGAGATGCGCCTTTCTGTAATTTATGGGGAATATTCAGACGCTACCACTGGTAAATTCTAAAACCCCGAGTAATGGTAGAAATTAAGCTTCATATTCCATTACTTTCAATTCGTAAAAAGCACTGATAAACAGTGCTTGTCATTACGAACGCCTTACAAAGGCTACGATATTAATGATTAATTAACAGCGTCTTTCAGTGCTTTACCAGCTTTGAATGCAGGAATTTTAGCTGCTGCGATTTTGATTTCTTCACCCGTTTGTGGGTTGCGACCAGTACGCTCAGCGCGTTCACGCACTTCAAAAGTACCAAAACCAACAAGAGAAATTTTATCACCTTCTTTCAGACCTTCGGTCACAGCAGCGATAAAAGAATCCAGTGCTCGGCCAGCAGCGGCTTTAGAAATGTCAGCACCAGATGCGATTTTCTCGATTAGTTCAGATTTGTTCATGTCATCCCCTTGAATGTAATTTTTTTGCGCCGCAACCAAATCCGTCTCTAGAGCGGTCTGCGGAGGCTTTTATAACAAGCTTGAATTCAAAGTTCAAGCTGAGTTCGAAAACCAAAGAATTAAAACTGGATACAGCTCAAAGCCAGTTGCGCCAAGGGCTTGGAGCAGCTGGCTCTCCACAGACCTAGGCTACCACAGGTCTGCGCTTTGTTAAGCCCCTTTTTTCATTTTTTTTAACGTGATAGCGCAATTTCTTGCGTTATGCCAAGTTTTTAACCACTTCGAAGCCTTCCACCGGCCTTTCTAGTGCCAGTTTTAACACTTCATCGACCCAGCGCACGGGACGAATTTCTAAATCGGCAATTACATTGGCAGGAATTTCTTCCAAATCACGCTCGTTTTCTTTTGGAATAAGCACCAATTTTATGCCGCCGCGGTGTGCTGCCAGCAGTTTTTCTTTCAAACCACCGATAGGTAACACTTCACCACGTAAGGTTATTTCACCTGTCATGGCCACATCAGCACGCACGGGGTTACCCGTTAAGCTTGATACTAACGCGGTACACATAGCCGCACCAGCAGATGGACCATCTTTGGGTGTCGCACCTTCTGGCACATGCACGTGGATATCACGCTTCTCGTAGAAATCCGCATTGATACCTAATTGTTCCGCGCGGGCGCGAACAACTGTCATCGCTGCTTGAATCGACTCTTGCATCACGTCGCCAAGGGAACCGGTATAGGTTAACTTCCCTTTACCTGGCACTGAGGTTGCTTCAATCGTCAGTAAGTCACCGCCCACTTGAGTCCACGCTAAGCCAGTCACTTGACCGATTTGGTTCTTAGACTCGGCTTTGCCGTAATCAAAGCGCTGCACACCAAGGAAAGACTTAAGATTCTCTTGGTTGACAGTCACAGACTTGACAGACTTATCGAGCAAAATCATTTTCACGACTTTACGGCAAATCTTAGACAATTCACGCTCGAGTGAACGCACACCCGCTTCACGGGTGTAATAACGGATAATGCCAACGATAGCACTATCATCTACTTTAATTTCAGTGGCTTTTAAACCATTGCGCTCAATTTGCTTATTCAGCAAATGTTGCTTAGCAATATTCAGCTTCTCGTCTTCGGTGTAACCCGACAAACGAATGACTTCCATACGGTCAAGAAGTGGCCCAGGAATATCCATAGAGTTTGACGTTGCAACAAACATCACATCGGATAGGTCGTAATCGACTTCGAGGTAATGATCGTTAAAGGTCGCATTTTGCTCAGGATCTAACACTTCTAATAAAGCAGAAGCCGGATCGCCGCGCATATCTGAACTCATCTTGTCGATTTCATCGAGCAAGAATAACGGGTTTTTCACGCCGACTTTAGCCATCTTTTGAATGACTTTACCCGGCATAGACCCAATGTAAGTACGGCGATGACCACGGATTTCCGCTTCATCACGCACGCCACCGAGGGCAACACGCACATACTTACGACCGGTCGCCTTAGCGATCGATTGACCTAGCGAGGTTTTACCCACACCTGGTGGCCCCACTAAACACAGGATTGGCCCTTTAAGCTGACGCACTCGGCTTTGGACTGCCAAATATTCCAAGATACGTTCTTTGACTTTTTCAAGGCCAAAATGATCGGTGTCGAGTACTTCTTGGGCTTTGGCTAAATCACGTTTGATTTTAGAGCGTTGGCTCCAAGGCACAGCCGTCATCCAATCGACATAACTGCGAACAACCGTCGCTTCAGCCGACATTGGTGACATCATGCGTAACTTGTTAAGCTCGGCGAGGGCTTTCTCTTTCGCCTCAGCGGGCATATTAGCCTCTTCAATCTTACGATTTAAGGCTTCAAATTCGTCATGGCCTTCATCTAGGTCACCCAGTTCTTTCTGGATGGCTTTCATCTGTTCGTTCAGATAGTACTCACGCTGACTCTTTTCCATCTGTTTTTTAACGCGAGTCCGGATACGTTTCTCAACCTGTAATAGGTCGATCTCCGATTCCATCATCGCCATTAGATATTCCAGACGTTCGCCGACGTTGACCATCTCAAGCACAGATTGCTTATCTTCAAGCTTAAGTGGCATGTGTGCGGCCATAGTATCGGCCAGACGCGCCGCTTCATCGATACCCGATAAAGAGGTCAAGACTTCTGGCGGGATCTTTTTGTTCAGCTTGATATAACCTTCAAACTGACCAATAGCACTGCGCACTAACACTTCTTCTTCTTTGTCTTCCAGCGGTTCTGATTCCAGATACTCAGCCTTAGCAACAAAAAATTCTGTTTCTTGGGTATAACGGGTAATACGGGCGCGACGACCACCTTCAACCAGCACTTTGACTGTACCGTCTGGCAGCTTAAGTAACTGTAAAATAGAGGCAACCGTACCCACTTCGAAGATGTCATCTTTTGATGGTTCATCGAGCTCGGCATCACGCTGCGCCACTAAAATAATTTGCTTATCCTGCGCCATTGCCGTTTCGAGACATCGAATAGATTTTTCTCGTCCGACAAATAACGGAATTACCATATGGGGATAGACCACCACATCTCGCAGTGGCAGCACGGGGAGTTCGATATGCGCTTCACGCTCTTGGGTCATAGTTCGATTCCGTTTTGGTGAAATGGATTAATACTGGAGTATATTGGGACGCTTTATGGAGTTTCAATGGCTAATACGAAAAAAGGAGTCCATTGGACTCCTTGTTTTTCAGTTTATTAGCGATCAGTACAATTATTGTTCGCCTGATGCCACTTGGGCCTCATTGTGCTCGTAAATCAAGATTGGGGCAGATTCCCCTTTCACGACTGATTCATCCACAACGGCCTTCACCACACCGTCAACGGATGGGATATCGTACATAGTATCCAGCAGAATACTTTCAACGATGGAGCGTAGACCACGGGCACCTGTCTTGCGAGACATGGCTTTGTGAGCAATCGCTTTAAGCGCATCTTCGCGGAACTCAAGCTCTACCCCTTCCATCTCAAATAACGCACTGTATTGCTTAGTTAGGGCATTTTTAGGTTGAGATAGAATTTGTACTAAAGCTTCTTCATCCAGCTCAGTCAGAGTCGCAACCACTGGTAGACGACCAATAAACTCAGGGATTAAACCGTATTTGACTAAATCGCCAGGTTCTACTTGTGATAACGTTTCAGAGATCGTCGCCTTCTCTTTCTCGCCTTTCACCTGTGCACCAAAACCGATACCCGAGCCAACGTGCGCACGTTGCTCAATCACTTTCTCAAGCCCTGCAAATGCACCACCACAGATAAACAGGATCTTAGAAGTATCGACTTGTAAGAATTCTTGCTGTGGATGCTTACGGCCACCTTGTGGTGGAACCGCGGCAACAGTACCTTCAATCAGCTTAAGCAGTGCTTGCTGTACACCCTCACCCGATACGTCACGGGTGATTGATGGATTGTCTGACTTACGGCTAATTTTATCGATTTCATCGATATAAACGATACCACGCTGCGCTTTCTCAACATCGTAGTCGCACTTTTGCAGCAACTTTTGAATGATGTTTTCAACGTCTTCACCCACATAACCCGCTTCAGTCAGCGTAGTAGCATCTGCCATAGTGAAAGGCACATTGAGTGAGCGCGCAAGGGTTTCAGCCAGTAGGGTTTTACCGCTACCCGTTGGACCGATAAGCAAAATATTACTCTTGCCCAGCTCGATACCATCTTTAGGCGATGTATTTTTTAAACGCTTATAGTGGTTATACACTGCCACAGAAAGCACTTTTTTCGCTCTGTCTTGGCCAATAACATAATCGTCTAAATGTGCACGCAACTCATGTGGTGTCGGTAATTTATCGCTATCACGCTTTGGAGAGATTTCTTTAATCTCTTCACGAATGATGTCGTTACATAACTCAACACATTCGTCGCATACATACACTGATGGGCCAGCAATGAGTTTTCTGACTTCATGCTGGCTCTTTCCGCAAAAAGAGCAGTACAGCAATTTACCGCTGTCACCATTATTTTTGTTGTCGCCCATTAATTACCTCATTTGCAGTCTGCTCTACTGCCTGTCTTAAATTTGCTTAACTTTTACAAAGCATAGCTCAGTCAAAAGCAAAAATCAGCCGCGTTTCGTCATCACAGAGTCAACTAAGCCATATTCGACGGCTTGAGTTGCACTCATGAAGTTGTCACGATCGGTATCGCGTTCAATCACTTCGAGCGGTTGACCTGTGTGTTCAGCGAGCATTAGGTTAAGCTTATTTTTAATGCCTAAGATTTCTTTGGCATGAATAGCAATATCTGATGCTTGACCTTGGAAACCACCCAGCGGTTGATGGATCATCACGCGAGAGTTTGGTAAACAGTGACGCTTACCCTTCTCACCACCGGCTAACAAGAAAGCGCCCATACTGGCGGCTTGGCCGATACAGACAGTGCTAACATTCGGTTTGATAAACTGCATGGTATCATAAATCGCCATGCCTGCGGTGACAGAACCACCAGGGGAGTTAATGTATAAAAAGATATCTTTATCTGGGCTTTCTGATTCTAAGAATAATAATTGCGCCACGATAAGGTTTGCCATGTGTTCTTCAACTTGACCTACCAAAAAGATAATCCGCTCTTTCAACAAACGAGAATAAATATCGTATGAGCGTTCACCCTTAGCAGTCTGTTCGATCACCATAGGCACTAAAGCACTTTGTATGTCTGACGCATTATGCATTATTCACTTCCCTAAATAAAAATGGCTCGCATGAGGAGCCTCATACGAGCCATTATAAATGGCGAACAGCTAATCAAGTCAAGCTTAGCTTATGCGCGACCGGTAGCCTTGTTCATAAATTCTTCAAAAGCGACTTGTTTTTCGGTCACTTTGGCAGATTTCAACAGTGCTTCAACCGCTTGCTCTTCTAAAGCAACGTTGCGCATGTTTTGCATCAGCTCTTTGTTGCTGTTGTAATAAGCAACTACTTCACTTGGATCTTCGTAGGCTGAAGCCATAGAAGCGATCAAGCCTTGTACGCGTTCATCTTCCGCTTTCAGTTCGTTAGTCTTGATGACTTCGCCTAATAGCAGACCGATTTTAACACGACGTGCAGCTTGTTCAGTGAACAATTCAGCTGGTAGTTCTGGCATGTTAGCCGATTGGCCGCCAAAACGTTGCATGGCTTGTTGACGCAGAACGTTAACTTCGCCATCGATCAATGCTTTTGGCAAAGTGATATCGTTGTTAGCTAACAGACCATTGATCACTTGCTCTTTCACGTTAGCTTTTAACGCTTGCTCAAGTTCACGGTTCATGTTTTTACGGATTTCAGTTTTAAGGGCTTCTAAGCCACCTTCGCTGATACCGAACAGAGCAGCAAACTCATCGTTTACTTCTGGCAGGTTAGCCGCTTGCACTTCAGTCAGCGTAATCGCAAACTTAGCCGCTTTACCTTTCAGGTTTTCAGCGTGATATTCTTCAGGGAAGTTCACGTCGATAACAAATTCTTCGCCCGCTTTGTGACCTAAGATACCTGCTTCAAAACCAGGGATCATACGGCCGCTACCTAATTGCAGTTCGAAATCATCAGCTTTGCCGCCTTCAAATTCTTCACCGTCAACTGAGCCAACAAAGTTCATTTTCACTTTGTCGCCATCAGCAGCTTCACGTTCAACAGCAGCGAAAGTCGCGTGTTGTTTACGTAAGGTTTCAATCATAGTGTCAACGTCAGCGTCAGTCACTTCAGCTTTTGGCTGTTCTACTTCGATTGCATCTAAGCCTTTCAGCTCAACTTCTGGATAGATTTCAAAGGTAGCGATAAATTCGAATTTTTCGCCATCAGTAGAACCAGGAACAAAAGTCGGTGCACCCGCTGGGTTTAACTTCTCAGCAATAATTGCTTCGATGAAGTTACGTTGCATCACTTCACCCATGATGTCTTGACGAATCGCTGCGCCGTAACGTTTGTTTATAACAGTAACAGGCACTTTACCAGGACGGAAACCTGGGATACGAGCACGCTTAGCTTCACGTTGTAAACTGTCTTTAACCAGCTTTTCAATTTGTTCAGCAGGAACAGAAATGGTCAGGCGACGCTCTAGGCCTTGGGTTGCTTCAACAGAAACTTGCATTGTTTTACCTCGAAATTTGTCTAACGTCCTTTGTAATAGCCGATTCATCAACTATTCAGGTATTCGTTTCTTGATCATTAAATTTGACTACAATGCCCACCACAACTGGCTTTAGGCACAGGTCGCTCATAGTTGATATCTATCAAGACGCGACATTATAGCCACCGTTTTCTGCAGAGTCGAGCCTCAACAGCCGAATCTGGGGTATAAAAAAAGCGACACAAGGTCGCTTTTTTTAATTTGTACTCAAAGTACTAAAAATGGGGTGACTGATGGGGCTCGAACCCACGACAACCGGAATCACAATCCGGGACTCTACCAACTGAGCTACAATCACCACTGAAACTGGTACGCCCGGCAGGATTCGAACCTGCGACCACCCGCTTAGAAGGCGGGTGCTCGTAAAGGGGGCGTTTGCTGGTTACTAATTATTACCAGCCCTCGTTAAGATGCGCACATTATAGGGAGCGAAAATTAAAAAGCAATAGTTTTTTTAAAATGTTTTTAACTTGTAAAACCCCCAAACTATAGTTACTATAAATTCATAGAAACTATTCAACAAAAATTTATGACTAAGGCTCACGGTAAACACCACATCGCACTAAAACAAGAAGTTCATTTAATGAACGGCTTAGTTGTGCCTGTTTTGTATTTGCGCACACAAGATGGAATAAGGGCGTGTCAATCCCTAATGGATTATTTTCTACAAAATCCAGAACGCTCAATACAGTGGATGCAGTGGCGAGTAAGAGCCGTAGGGTTCTTTTACGACTATTGCCAAGAACTAAAAGCTAATGGTCTTTTCAATTTTGAAGGTAATGAGCCAAGTCTTCATCGCAAGGTCATGCGGATGTTCTTGTTTGCTTTCATGCGTGGAACAATCGATCATAAAACAGCAAAAGATCCTTTAAAGCTGTATTGGCCTGCTGCAACGCCAGACGTAACCAAAAGGCTCGCATCCGCATTAGAGGATTTCATCGACTTTTGCCATGTGAATGACTTGATTGATAAGGATATCCTACAGTCACCTGAACGTGATGCCATGAAAGATGAACCAACCACGTTAACCTTCCTTTATAGAGCAATTAAGATTAAACAAAATTCGTTTTTGTCTCATGTGAAGAATATTGGTCAAATAGCTCAAAGGCTAGAGAGGCAGAATCGTCGCTCCATCATAAATATAAATACTGAAACATCCTCTCCTATAAAAACCGACATCAGATTTCCTCAAGAACTAGTAGCACCTTTTTTCAAGTATGGGTTTGTAAAAGATCCAGACGCGCCATTACTAGAAGATCAAAATGATATTACAGGTAAAATGGCAGCTCTATTGCTGTTCTTTGGTGGTTTAAGGATGAGCGAGCCGTTACATCTATGGGTTAACGATATTGTCTTAACTTCGCAATATGGGCACAGAGTCTTCTTAAGGCATCCAGAACAAGCTGAAACATTCATTATCGGTGAAAAGAAGACCAGAGAGGCATATCTAAAGTCGTTGGGGTTACAATCGAGAAGGCAAAGCCAAATCAAGTCTTATCACGCAGGATGGAAAAACCTTGCCGTTGATCAATTTAAAACTTGTGAATGCTTCTTCCTCCATCAAGGAGCATCGGATCTTTTTGCGAGCATGTACGGTTATTACATTAATAACTACAGGCCAAAGATGATAGCGACCTATAAAAATAACGGCAATATTGAACACCCGTTCTTATTCGTCAGCTCAGGCTTCAACAGAGTAACTGGAGAAAGCTATGTCGGAGCACCTTATAGTGAGGCCGCATTTGATTATTCTTGGGAGCAAGCGTTAAACAGGGTTGAACATGCAATCGGAGAAAAGATCCCAAGAGGCAAAAGGTACGGGACAACTAAACATGGCGGTAGGCATTTTTATGGTGGGTTATTAAGCGATGTAAATGCCCCACCGAAAGTGATACAAGCTTGCCTCCACCACGGTAGCATTGAATCTCAAGAAAGATATAAAGCGCCAACAATTGAAGGTATACAAGCGGCCCTGAATGAAGTCAGAAGTCTGGTGCAAGGAATAATAATATGAAGCAGGATCTCAATACAGCGCTTCACGAATACCTAGTTATAGCTGATCAAAATGAAAGGATGTCTTTTCACTCTTTCGCACAAAAATCCTCCATTTTTGTTGAAGCTTTCAATCTGATGACCCCCTTAAAGGCCTATGGCAATGCTAAATCAACTAGCGCTATAGACCATATCGACATAGCCGTCTCGGTTCTCCTGATTCTACTTAAGCAGACTTATAGAGTTCACACTCTCACTGATATTACCTATAAGGTTTGGGAAGAGGCCCTAGACACCATAAAAGAACCCAAACATCAATATAACGACGACATCCCAGAAAGATTCCAAACAGGGTGTCGAGCCATTGCAAAAATATTAGATCACATCCATAAAACAAGTGACTTTAGTTTTTACGCAAAGATTCATCGCACCAACAAACACACTGCACTACAAGTACCTGAAAAATTCTTCTCCCCTGACTTGGCCGAATGGGTAAAATACTTTTTTGAATATGTAGATTTTAAGCATATCAAGGGGACTAGAAAGTCTGAGGCTTTATGCCTGAACTTTCTCGAATACTTACAAACAAAAGACAGTTCGTTACACCATCCTATGGCCTATCTAGCAAAGGATAGATCCAAAATCTTTCTTGAAGAATTCAGGGAAATGTTCAAGCACAAACTCGTAGATCCTTTCCTCTACGTATTTCATGACTTTTCTATGTACATTATTGATGAATATATGTCGGATATAGAAGGGGATGAAGTAACTCATTTAGGCTACCCGATCATCACAGAGCGCCAAGTAAAAGCAAATTCAGGTGCAGTTTTCGGCAAGACTAAAACAGAGTCTACAAAAGAGTTAATACCACCATCGATTCTATACAAAATGAAAGAAGTTTTGACCGAAAATGATTACGCATTTCCTAAGTCATTGTCCAGTCACTATTTCATCCATACCGATTCTGAAACTGGCGAAACAAGCGATGTCTGGAATATCGTTCCCACCTACTTTCTCTTATTGATGCTAGAGATCCCAATTCGAAGAATTCAGGCGCAAATGCTTGACTCCGGTGAAGGTGACGAGCATAAGTTTGATCTTGATTCGATGACTTGGGTCGAAAACGACTCTATTCATAGCGGCTATTGGAGATCTATAGGGGCATCCAATACGGCTCGCGGTGTCGTTACCAAAATAACCCTTAAAGATGAAAAGTCGGCGTATCAAATAACGAAGGACGGTGCTGGTTTTTACATAAACACCAATAAAACTGCCGATATAAAAGTGGGATTTGGCGAGCACTCTGGATACACAATACCCTGGCAAAACCAGGCTCTAATTAAATATTGCAATGAGTTAGTAGAGTGGCAATCAAAGTATAATCCGCTACTCGAACCCACAGCGTATGCAGATCTTCCTGCTAAAGTGTCAGGTGAAAAAACAGTGTCAGCATCTGTTATCGCTGAAACTCCAGATCGTTTCTACTTGTTCAGAAATCCAGGTGGTGACGATCCGAGACTGCCCGTTACACATAACGTCCTAATGAAGTTCTTTAACGAAACCTTAGCCGAAGTAGAGCGCCAACTCAGAGCTGAAGCTTACGACGTGACATTAGTTACAAACTGGAATGGCAAACAACCAGCGACATGTAAATACACTATGCACGGCCTAAGGGTTGCTGGACTGTCAGCTCTGTCAAAAGAAGGTGTTCCTCTAGAAGTCCTCAGTAAGTTGGTGGCAGGTCATGCTTCCATATTTATGACCCTGTACTACATCAAGTATTCAAACGCTGAAGTCAATGAATGCTTAACTGACGCAAGAAAAGAAATAGAAGATAAGATTAAGGAAGACTTGGCTAAATGGCTAAATGATGCAACGTATGATGAAGCCAAAAGGTATTTAGCTGCAAATGACGATAACGCAATTAAAGCCGCTCTAGCCAACCAAAACATCAATATTTTAGGAGGGATACCTTATGGAATGTGTCCCCATTCAGGCACGCGCTGTAATGATGGTGGAGAGATTGTAAAGGCCGCCAACAAAGCCCAAGCAGCACAATATGCTCCAGTTAAAGGCGGGAAGGAAAACTGTGTTATGTGTCGTCATTTCGTCACGGGTAAGCCTTGGCTTATTGAATTATGGCTACACACCAACAAGCTCTTCGAGCTTGCCCGCAGCATTCAAATTGACATAGACAAGCTCCTAAAAGATTTAAAGTCACTGAATTCTGAACGATATGCCTATGTTAAAAGAGGTGAAGCGCACCTCATTCCATCAAGCGTATCCACAGACATAAAGTGTGTACAGGCTCTCATAGATAACAAAACAGAAGCCCTCGATGACGTACTTAACAGCTCTCATGCCGCCTATAAGCTTACTGAAGAAGTGAGAGTTTTGCCTGAATTTGACCCTTACAACGAAAACCCAAATAGTGATCAAAATGCACTAGTTAAATCGGATCATAAAGACGATGCACAAGTAGGTTTTGCTGTGTCCACTGATTTTATAGCTCAAAACCATCTAGTCACTGCCAGCAGATTGTACCCTCACGTTGCAGACAAAAGGATGGAGCTTGAGAGAAATAATTTCACAGATCAAATATTAATGAATAACGGCATACGCCCTATCAGTCTATCCCCACTAACCGAAGAGGAAAAAAGATCCGCATTAGATGCAGTATCTAATTTTCTTATACGCAGGGTTGGTGCCGCAGAGTGTGAACAGCTTCATTCCGGTGCAATCACACTAGAGCAATTGGGTGTTAAAGACATCTGCATCCCTGACCTTCCAACAAAATCTAAATTGATCGCAATACAGGAGGTTTAGCACATGTCTAATACCGATAATGATGGAAAAATCGTTATATTTGATGACGATTCATTTAAAGCAAGAAAGAAGCAGATAGAGGCTCTTTGCAAGACAGATAAGTCACTAGGCAAGCTGCAAGAAGTTGAGGCTGCATGTAAGGCTATAACTGACATGGGAGGCAATTTAACCAAAGCGGCAGTGCTTAAAAGGCTTGCCACCAACGGTGCCCCAATGGGGCGTTCAAGTATTTATAATGACTGGGAGGATGGAGCAGAGAACCCATATAAATCACTCTGCGAGGCATGGGATAAATACAATGTTATCAAGAAAGCCAATAAAAATCTCCGCTCTGGAAAGAAAGCGTCTGCGAGCGACAATGAAGGTAGTTTAAGTGCTGCTGCTCTTATCGAAGATAAAGATCTAGCAGCAATACCCGATCTTACCATTAGGCATAAATTTTCTTTGTTGTTCGGTGAATTGGTCTCACTAAGAAATCAGTTAAACATGGCGCGGGAGATTAAAAACCTACCATTAATTAGCGCTACCGGAGCACCGGAAACAGAATCCCGTCCTTACGAAGAGCGACCAATGCTTCCAAACATTAACGACTATGACAAAGAGGTCATCCAATCATTTCTAAACATCACCAGTGCAACCCCTTTCGATTTTGATGATGAAGGCTGTCTTGTTTCAACACAACCAATATGCCGAGACCGGACGCTTAGTATGCCTGGCTTATACTCTATCTTGAAAAAACTCGCAGGTTAGAATAACTATGGCTAATGGACAGCAAAAAGCACAGCAAAATCTAGAGGCATTCGAGGTTTGGCGAGCAACGCAGAGTGATGACAATTTTAAACAAATAATCTTCCGTGGACAGTTAAATCGTGGCGAGATTGCAAAAGCGATAGGTTGCGGTAACTCAGCCCTAAACCAAAACCCTGCGTTAAAAACTGCTCTTGGTAACTTGGAAGGCGAATTACGCAAAAGAGGGGTTCTTCCACAACTAACCGAGAAAGCGAAAGAAGAAGCTAATAAACCAAAACAATACGACCAAACAACTAACCGTAAGCAGATGGACTCTAAGCGAGTATCGTCGTTAGAGGCTGAAAACATCGAGCTGAAAGCTAAAGTCAAGGAGCTAGAAAGTAAGCTAGAGCGATTTGGCGAACTGTCTGAAACCCTTTCTGAAATGGGATTCATGCCACGATGAATTTTGCTTTACATGAAGACCAAATGCGTGTCACCAGCATCCCTTACAGCTCGACCAATATGGTGATATTCAGTGGCGTGCCACTGGAAAAAAACTCATACAAAACCAACAGCGGTAAGTATTACGTCACCATAAAAGCAGATCCTGATTCAATCCCCGTTCAACCCGCACTCGGTCAACACTGGTCAGTGAAGGGAACTCGATTGGTAGAGGAAGTAGAAACAGGTGATTTCGTGATGCAACAGCATACCTATGAATCACCAGAACACATCGAGTGCAGCCTGCCTGAAACAGGCGAACAGATTATTCGCTTTATTGCCAGAGAAAGTGACTTCAAAGGTATCGGCGAAAGCAAAGCGAGAGCACTCTGGGAGCTGCTAGGTAAGAACTTCCACTCAACAGTTAGACAAGACACCCCTGAATCAAGAAAACGACTTAGAAGCGTCCTGAGTGAAGATTCTATCAATGCGTTATTTGAAGGTTACGCCAAATATAAGAACCTAGCCTACTGCAACTGGATGACCGTTCACAAGATACCAGCAAGTATTCAGCAGCGCTTATTAAAGCATCATGGAGAAAAATCCATTGAGGCTATTAAACAAAATCCCTATGTTCTAATTGGTTTTGGGATGTCATTTGAACAAGTCGATCTTATGGTCGCAAATTGCGACTTCAAACTTGAGGTCACAGATGGTGACCACAAGAGGCTCAGCGCAGCACTTGAAATCGCTATTCGAAGGGAAATCGAAAAAGGCGACACATACACAACACAGGCAGCTTTACGACCATACCTAACCAAGCTACTCAAGGACAAAGAGTTGGTGAAGGAAGCATTCAAGGCAGGCCACGACAAAGCACAATACATCCTAAACCCTGACACTGGCTCTTATCATCCAACAGCACAGTTGTTGATGGAAAATGTCGTTGCCAAACGACTTAAAGCACTAGCTAACCAAAACGACCTTTATGACGAATATGCAAATTCTGCATATTGCTCTGCGGTTGATGAATTGCCTTACGAGCTAACCAAGAAACAAATTGAAGCAGTGGTAACGTGTTTAGATAACGCGGTGAGTTGCATCACGGGCGGAGCTGGCACAGGCAAAACGACTGTACTTAGAACCGCACTTCGCGCCTACCATCAAATGGGATTTGAAATACATGCGGTAGCGCTGAGTGGCCGAGCAGCTATGCGATTGCATGAGTCAATTGGCTTTATCACCTCAACTATCGCTAAGCTCTTGCGTGAAGATCCTATTGAGCCAACCTCAGACCAACAAAAGCATCTTCTGGTAATAGATGAAGCCAGTATGATTGACTTGCCAACCATGTATCGCCTGGTCAACCATATTCATCCATCGGTTCGTATTATCTTTACTGGCGACCCAGACCAGTTACCGCCGATAGGTTGCGGCAAGGTACTTGCTGATATCGTTCTATCTAAAGCCATTGCAAACACAATGTTAGATATTGTTAAGCGACAAGAAGGCTCAACGGGCATTCCCGAATACTCGAAGCTTATCAACAGTGGAATAGTACCAAAGAAGTTAAGTACGGGCGCTATTCACTTCCACGAGACGAACAAAACAAACATCGCCCAAGTGTGTGGGGAGCTGTACCAGCAATCACCTGAAAACAGCCGTGTTATGGCACCGACTAAAGCCCTCGTTGCTGAGATAAATAAACTTATCCAAGAAGCCGTCAACCCTAATGGAAATAGACTTGAGTTCGAAATGCACGGTGAGAGATTCTTTCAAAATCTTAGATTGAATGATGCGATTCTATTTACCCAAAACCACTATGACAAAGGCATTCAAAACGGCTCGCTTGGCACGCTAACCCATGTTGAGTCATCAGGTGAAAACTATGGCGAGGTAACGCTGGATACGGGCAATAAGATTGAAGTCACGCAAGCTGTACTCGATTGCATGGAGTTGGGTTATGCAATAACCCTACATAAAGCCCAAGGCTCGCAGTTTCCTAGAATCATTGTCGCACTACAGAAAGGCAAGATAGTCGATAGAGCATGGCTATATACTGCAATAACCAGAGCAGAGTCTGAAATCCACATTGTAGGTTCAGCCAATGACTTCAGGCAAATAACCGAGTTTCCGAGTCATTCCCACCGTCGTAACAGCTACCTTTGTGAACTATTAATGTCGGAAGACAATATAGTTTGATCGATTCCAATAAAGTCTGATCATTTACAATAAAGTTTGTATCTTCACCTCTGTCAGTTCACTTGGCAGAGGTGAAGAGAACCGACTATAGCAAACACGTCTTTGCCCCAGGAGGCCCGATTGTAATAAGACGATGCCCCATTGTGTGTCAGAGAAGCCTTCCGCCGCCCATATGGCACAAGTCAGTTGACCAAATTATAGTAATGATTAAAGTGTTCAAGATTAACGGTGAAGAATAAAAAATGAAATTGTCGCAAAGCGGGGCGTTAGTAAAACACATGGAGTTTTAGATATTGAACATCGCGATACTTAGAGTTTGTGGAAAGTGTGAGGACTTGGAAAGATTAAGGGAAAACTATAAATTCGAAGTATATAGCCAGTGGAAAAAAGGGGCCCCTATATCTAAGACTAAATCGTTCTCTGAATCAGGTTTTAAGGTGTCGATCCCTGATGGGAACTCTCCGAGTGATATGATAGAAATTTTGTCATCTCTACTATTAGATTTATCCATAAAAGGGATTAATTTTAAAGATTTTGATGTGACAGCTACGATAGACATTGGGTTTAGTATTGGTGAAGAAAATCAGTTTGCTGCTATATATGATTTGTCTCTGGGGTTCCTTGAGTTAGCAGTACAATGCGGCGTATCGATTAGTCTTTCTGGTTATCCTGTCGATGAAGACGATGAAGACTGAATGCCACTGCTAGGCAGACAGTGTTTTAATTCGATTGGAGTGGACCTTGATTTTTAGCTTGGAGATAGCCTTTGCGATGGATTCGACTGGATCTATTTCGACGATGCCCCAAAACGAGTTTCGCATGACTGAACCAGCTCTCCTTGGTACTAGCTTGTTGACCTAATTTTTGTAATGCTAGAAAGTGACGACTGAAACTGTGGCGATTCAAAATGAGGTTGATATGATTGGGCGAGCAGGCTCACAATATCTTATCAATAGGTGTCAATAACGATTGGATTTGAGAAGTGGTATGACAGACAAGGTATTAGACGTAAAACTAGAACTGTCCCCAGAAGACTGGCTTTCTTGGACTGATGAAGCATTCAATGAATGGAGAAGGGAACATGATTTTCCTCGCATTGTGAACTTTCTTTTTGAGACTCTTCCATACTTTTCTATTTGGCTTTCAGAGCAAACTGGGTTAACAACACAAGATTTGGTATTTCATGGACCAGCACGATTCATAAGGCTCTACGGAGAGCCAATGAAGTTTATTGAGCATGACGTAAGTTTAAGCTTGGATAGCCATCCCCCCAAACCAATTTTACGTTACTGTTTCGAAAAGAAGGGTAAAAATCAATTTAGAAAGAAAAAGGTGACTAGACAGGTTGATTTTTGTAGCTACATTGATTGGGCTTATAAGAACAGGAATTGGGTATTTTACAAAAATCCATCAAGCATTGAAGATTTTGTTAGATGCCTAACGCCATCTGGAAGATCTTGTAATACGTCGACTTTCATAAATAGCGATTCAAGTATTGAGTTCAATATTCCTTCTTTTATGCCCAGTGTCACTATCGATGAAATTCTTTCCAACATTAAGCAGAGGAGTGCTCCCCCAAGCCTTAAGTTGCTAAAATTAGGAGGTGGAGGTGTGACGGATGTTGATGGGGTTGTGGGTAAAAAAAACCTTGAATTTACCAATATTGATAATCTCACCCTCATTAATCCGATCATTACTAGCCTTCAGGATATTTCATTCTCTACGTTGCGAAATCTAAAAATTCATGGGCAAATTCATGCTGCAAAATTTCATCAATGTTCAATTGAGATTGATGTTAGTAACGGAGGTATTCTTGAATGCAACTTTGAGTATTGCGACTCAACGATTAGTTTAAATGAGTCAAAACTATTCCGCTCATCAATTCGTGAAAAGCATCTGAGATTAAAGCTGAAAGATACAGAAGTTTCGGGTTGTTCCTTTGAATACTTGGATATATGTGGTGGTTCTGCCGCAGAAAGAAGGAAATTCCATCAATCTGCGAAAATGACCTACTCGCATCTAGGCTATCCGGACCTTGCTGGTAAGCATTTTTATTTGGAGCAAAAGGAAAAGCGGAATGGGTTATGGAGAAAACTCACTGACATAAGTAGTCGGGAAGGAATAGGGAGGTGTTTATTCACTCTGTTCGATTTTATATGGATGACGTTTCAAGAAATATATTGGGGATATGGTGAGCGGCCATTCAATATAATTCTATTTTCATTGTTTGCAGTCATAAGCTTTTCTTTGTTTGGGTATTTTAATCAATCATCATCAACAGCTATGGATTTTGGTGATTCATTGATATTTTCCTTACAGGCATTCACTAATATTAGGATAAAAGATGTCAATCAAGGTTCTGACGTAATAAACCTGACAGGATCAATTATGTCATTTTTTGGGGTCATGTCAGTTGGTTTGCTAGTTGCATCTCTTTCAGCGAAAACAAAAGATTATAACTAGGGTATTAATATTTGTGTATGCATTAAAAAAAGGATGATGACAAATGAAATTCAGCCCCTTTACAAGGGTGTGCAATCTGATATCAAGCAGTTGACGCTGGCGTTAACCCATAGAAATTTTGGCTATTTGCATTCTGAGGTTGGAATTCAACACTAGATAACAATTATTACATAGCTCAAACTAATCATCGTTTGGTTGGAATCCCTGCGAATTAGCACTAATAAACAACCTGTATATTGGTTGGAAATGTGACGATTGTAATTAGATTCTATTCTTTTCAACCAACCTTCTATAATGTTCACCAAGAGCGGTTAGCCTGCACGATTTACTTTCCATCGCAGCATTCCACATATGATCCGCTCCGTCAGGCACAAGGAGGTTTAATCGGTTATATTTCTGAAGTACAGAAAATATTCTTGTGTTTTCTTCAACTGGGTTTGGCATTCCTTCATCCCTACCTTTCATTTCAGGTTCAAACGTAGGATCAAGAGGAAATGAATATCCAGGAGTGGGGAACAATGTTGTAATCTTTCTTAAATCCTCAATGGATATAGCAGGGGAGGATTTTCTTAACGACACAAATTGCTTCACGTTTGTTTTGAAAACAGGGCGTTGTTCCCATGCCCCAAGTGATTGATCAATATGAGCATAAATACTCCCTGGGGTAATGTCGCCTGTTAAGTTGGCTGCACTACCGCTTAGTGCATCAACCAACAACGTGGTAAAAACTCCACGTCCATTTTGCTCTGTAGCGTACTGGTCTTTAGTTGAAGCTGTTAAAACTGTCACACCTTCGGCAAGCGACGCTAATTGTCCAGCTTCAGGAGGTGTCCCAGCAATTCCTGAGTGACAACTATCAAGTATAATTAGTTTGTTTTTGGCTGGGGAGTTGTTTGCAATTGTCAGTATTTCCGTAAGTGAAACACCTTCATCGCCTCTTGCAGCATCCGATGTTAATAAATAACCTCCCGTAGCCTCAATATGACCATGCCCAGCAAAATAGAACAAAGCAATATCTGCATCTGCTTTAAATAATTCAGTAATTTGGTCTTTTAAATCACCACGTTTAACAGCCTCTCTAGGTCCTGTTCCTGTCAGCAATCGGCAATCAAAATTCACAGAACCGCCATCGTGTCTTTCCAAAATTGCTTTTACGGAATGCGCGTCATTCACACATCCATATAGGTGACCCCCATGCTCGTAATGGTTAACACCCACTATTAAAGCGATCCTCATAATTTCGTCCTTTATAAACTGTCTATGAAATTTTTAATGGCATCCCAGGTCCAAACAACAGTTTTGACACCTTCTACATTTGTCCTGTCATCCGTGTATGCCCATACTCCCAAAACTTTTTTGCCTTCTTCTTTTGCACAAGCTATTTCCCACTTCTGACCACTTGACTTCAATGAGTTATTGCTAATAAGTGCAATGACTCCGTCAGACCTTTTAATGCGAGTTCTTACTTTGGCCTTCCAATCAGTGTCGTAAGCTTCTTTTACAGACATATCGATATATTCAAAAGGAGAGTTGGTATTTAACGATTGACCCTTTAAAAAATCCCGCTGTCTCTCGTCTTCAATCGCAAAAGCTACAAATATCGTTTTTTTAGTCGCCATATAATATTTCTCCATTTTATTGACAATTTAGTGTGTACTTAATCCAATTCACCACTTTCAACCTGCTTAACAAGCGTAGGGATATGTGGACCATACTCAACCTTTCCTCGACCAGAACGGATACCGCTACCAACCTTGCGGGCTTCTGCCGAATATAGTGTCTTTGCGCGAATGATCTCATAGCTATAGCCACGCCCAAGTCGATTAGACATCTTGATCAATCCGTTCAACCATTCTGTATAGGCATTAGTTATTGGGAACGGTGCATCCCAATAAGCAAAAATATCTTCATAGTGGTTGTGGACAGTTTTGACGAGCTTTTTGAAAGGCTCCATACCTTCGGCAGGTAAACTATTCTTCCATGCCTCAAAGGCATTTTGAGCTCGCTGCTTATCGGGTTCATCATAGATAGCAAAAAAACCTTCTTTGAAATCATAAGCAATGGACAATTCTGGTATTTGCTCGCGTACGATAGCAAGAGCCTTTTGTTCAGCAGGAGTCAGGTTGGCGGGTCGCTTTAGCGTCAGCCATCGGATCGACTTTTTGACATTAATTCTATCTTCCTTACTAAGTTGCACCTGATACTTTTTACGTTCTTCTTCTAGTGCTTCAGATGCCATTTTTACAACATGAAATTTATCAATTACCAACTTTGCGTTTGGCAAAAATTCAGCAAAAGATCGTTTAAATGGACGCCACATATCGGTGCATACCCATTCTACTTTTTCGCGGTTAGGTAAATCCCTAAAAAATGGTTTCAGGTAGTCTTGTGTGCGTTGTTCCAGCATTTCGAATACGTTGTTAGTCGCAAGGTTTGTGATAACGCATCGAAAACCTCCGGCCAAGTTAACCTCATCAATGCCCATGATAACCGGCGTTTCGTAACAAACAGTTTGTTCTAGCTCTTTAATCAAGTCATGTGCGATGTTTTTTACTGTATTAACAGCAACACCTGTCTGATCTGCCAGCGCCCTAAATGTGGTGCCGAGGCACTGTTGGCGAATAACATCGACCAACCGTTTAGTTGCTCTACGCTTATCATCCAAAAAACTCAGTTCAGGCATAGCCATTTTTCCGCAGGTCTCACAGCGAAAACGGGGTCTTTGTACTTCAAGCCGTACTGGTTCCATATATAGTGGGGTGTCAGAGAACTTGTTCTTGCGAGTTCCATGCTTGTGCATTGGAATTTTGCAATCTGGGCACATTGGCGCACAGACCTCGTCGGCCACGGCTACAATGATTAGCGCCTTGCTCTCTTTATACATATCAACCGGTTTAATACCCGGCAGATTTAGTAAATCAAGCATTAGGCTAGTCCAAATCCAAATCTATATTTTTACCATCTCTAAGCATTTCATAAATCACATCGACCAGAGCTGACATGCCTTGGCGATCTGACTTAAGTACCTGTGTGGCAAGTTTTTGATGGCTAGTAAGTGCACGAACAACGGCTTGTTGAACAGCGCCAGGTAAATTACCTTTTAGCGCCTGTTCTCGCGTGTTGCTCTCAACCTGAGCCATAACCACGTCACTTTCACCGGCAATTGACTTAATTTGGTTAACAAATGCAACCTGATCTCGAATAGGCGTAGCCTCCCCAAACAAACTATTGAGCTTTTCAATGATTTCTTGCACAAATTTGGGCTTGTCTCCTGCACCTCCACCACCACCTGGGCCGACAGGTTCTAAAACCGGCTTGTCTTCATCCTCAATAGGTTCAACAACACGCCCTTTAATATCAAAACCTGTAAGAACCAGTCCTTTCAAATCTACAGTTTCAGGGGCTTCATTATGCAATCGCTTTTGCAATAACTTAGAAAAAGCAGCAAAATTCTCAAGCTCTGGATCTCCAAAATCAATAAGTTGTGCCACATAAGAATAGGTTCGGCAGAAGCGCCCTAGATCCGACTTAAAACCCAATAAGGATTTAATCTGCTCTGCATATTCATCTTGATGATGATCTGCTGATTTCATTCCTGCTTCATCACCTTGCGCACGAGCCTTTTCAAAAGCGCCTTCCCAAGTCGCCATCGCATCGCGAAGCATTTTCATTTTTTCATTATAGAGACGAGTAGCAGCTTCTGTTGCCGCATAAAGCGCCTTGTGTTGCGGAGTTTGAGAGTGAGTAATATCGCGAATGGTTTTGAAGCGGGCTTCTTTGAAAGCGATCAAGTCTTTCTCGCTGTAAAGGCTATGTTCGTCCAACCGCTCTTTGATTTCATAAACCACATTCAACTCTTGCACATCATCGATATGCGCACCGTCGTCATAGAGTGAAAACGCATACCGTACATTGGCCGGATCATTCACAAAGTCGATTATGAATACTTCATCTTTTCCTGGAGCCATCCGGTTCAAACGTGAAAACGTTTGCACAATTTCGACGTGGTTGGCAATCTTTTTATCTACATACATTGCCACTAACTTCGGCTGATCAAATCCCGTTTGGAATTTGTCAGCAACAAGCATCACTCGATATTCAGGACGATCAAAGGCAAAGCGTAAGTCTTGACCTTGTACATCAGGATTCATGCTTTGTTCGGTAAATTCCTCGTTTTCGTCAATACTGAATACCTCTTCAAAAGCCTCATCATCATTGTGCATCACCTGTTTTCCAGTCATTTTGCCAGAAAAGGCTACTAACGAATGGATGAAACTGTATTCGCTATGCAATTCAATATAACGGTCAAACGCTTTCTTGTAGCGAATAGCGGCAGCTCGTGAACTCGTTACAACCATTGCCTTCGCCTTCCCGTCTAAACGGTGAGCCACGTTTTTGGAGAAATGCTCAATAATGAATTGGACTTTCTGAGTAACATTGGTCGGATGTAGTGCCATCCATTGAGCTAATGCACGTTTTGCTGCCTTACCACTCACACGCTTACTGTCTTCAAGCTGTTTCGATAAATTAAAGGCGGTTTGATACGGTACGTAACCTTTTAAAACATCAAGGATAAAGCCTTCTTCAATCGCTTGTCGCATGGTGTACTTGTGAAAGGCTTTGGGCGGATTTTCTTTTGATGTCGGATTTGACGCGTCTTCAGGCCGACCAAAGAGCATTAAGGTCGCGTGTTTAGGTGTACCTGTAAACGCGAAGTAGCTGATGTTGTCGGGCCGAGCACGCGATTTTTGCAGTTGCTCTAACAGTTCATCCACAGTCATGCTGGACATTTTCCCGTGCCCACTCATTCCAAGAGCGGTCTGTAATTTGGCGGCGGTAGAACCTGTTTGAGAATTATGGGCTTCATCAATAATCACTGCAAAACGCTTACCCTTAAGCGCCTTGTCGGTAATAACGGCTTCCATGGCGTAAGGGAAGGTCTGAATAGTGACGACAACTATAGGTGTGCCATTGATCAAGGCTTCTGAAAGTTGCTTGCTTTTTGATTGCGATGACTTCTGACGATCTATCGCAGCAATCACACCAAACTGGTGGTCAATTTGCTTTACCGCGTCCTGTAGTTGCCCATCTAAGACATTGCGGTCAGTTACGATAATGACGCTGTTAAATACCGCATCGCCATTGTCTTCCCGTAATTTCACTAAATCATGAGCCGTCCATGAAATGGTACTGGTTTTGCCTGATCCTGCGCTATGGTCAGCCAGATAGGTCATGCCTGCACCGTTCTTGCGGGCATCAGCAATCATGTTATTCACTGCCGTCCATTGATGAAAACGCGGAAAAATGAGTGTTTCTTTTTTGGACCAGTTGCCCTGAATATCAACCACATCTTTTTTCTCTACATACACAAAACTATGGAATATGCGTAACCATGCATCGGGTTGGCAAACATCCTCCCAAAAGTATGCGACGGGGTATTCAATGCTACCATCCGGCTTCTTCTCACCAGGCGGGTTGCCAGCTCGCCCCTCATGCCCCTTATTAAATGGCAGGAAGAAGGTATTAACCCCATCCAGTTTGGTTGCCATCATGATTTCAGAATCCGACATAGCAAAATGCACGACGGCCCCGCGCTTGAAGGTCAATAGCGGCTCTTTGCGTTTGGTTTTGGGATCAAAGGGCAAGCGATCTTGTTGGTATTGCTCCATCGCCGCTTCTGCTGACTGGGTGAAGTCCGTTTTTAGCTCAACCGTTGCGACAGGCAGGCCATTAATGAAGAATGCCAAGTCAATCGCAAACTCACGCGCAGGATGGTATTTCAGCTCGGGCACTACGCGCAGAATGTTGGCTTTATAGCGTTCTATCACCGCTTCGTTGCGCATATCTTCAGGCGCAGTTTCGGTCATTTCAATCAAACCACAGCCTGCAATTGAGAAGCCTTGACGCAACACCTGAACCGTACCTTGTTGCTCAAGCGCCTTGGTCAGTCGCTCCATCACCACGTCGAGGGTTTTTGTGCCGTTTAACCGCTCCAGCTTCTCCCATTTATCCTTTTGGCCGCTGGCTTTTATCCAGGCTTCGAGATCTTCCGGGTAAAGTGCTCGTTCGGTATCGTAGTATTTGGTATCACCCAGCTTCCAGCCTTGCTCGACCAGCCGCTCAATAATATAGCGTTGAAAGTGCTTTTCCTGATGGGCTGATGCGTTCATACGGGTTCTCCTCGTAAATCTATTTGCCCAGTTACCGCAGCAGTGATAAATGCTGAGCGACGCTCTTTGAGTAAATTAATGCTTCGCTCTGTTTTCTCAACCAAGCTATCGTTATGTGCTAATTGCCTATTCACGTGTGCCGCAATTTCGGCTTGCTCTTCTTTGGGCGGAACAAGAACTTGAAGTCTTCTCACATCTTCAAATTTTAGTGATTGCCTTACACCGCCACCCATCCCATAGAAAACTTTGCATAAATCATATGATCTCATTAACCATGAAAAGTAATTTGAATCGATGTTACGCAAACTAACGGCCATGTATGCGGAGCTTATAATGCCTCTTTCTTGTACTAAAGCAGATCTAAGGCTTCTTTTATCATTTTGTAAATCAGTAAATCTAAATACAACCTCGCCCTGTTCAACTATTTGGTAAGTTTCATATGATTCGGGCACAAGCCCCATATTTCTATTTTCTGACTTTTGAATTACTCGGCCATAACTAAGAGATAAAATATTTGTTTCTACCAACCCGGTATTTTTTCTTTTCAACTCAGTTAATAGAGAAAAGAAAGGCTTTACCTCCCAATGCTCAGGAATATCTCCAATCCACTCAACCCTAGAATCTTTCATCTTCACATTAGGATTTAGGCCTTTTGTGACAGCATGAGTAATCTGCGCCTGACGCTTTTCTTTGAGCAGTTCGATGAAGCGGGTTTTCTTGGTGATTAGGGTGTTTATTCTGTTTATTTCGGTATTTATGGCACTAACAATAGTTGAGCGATGCTCTTTCGGTGGGATACAAACAGGAATATCACCAATAGCATCTTGGTCAAGCCCATAACGGGTTATACCTGGGGACTCAACAAAAAAATGGGCTTTTGTTGGGTGAGACTGAATTGATCGATGAATGAAACCAGATAAATCAAACTCATGGGATTTAATGACTGTTAAATGATAACCACACACTACATCATGCATATCTTGCTTAACTAATGCAGGAATACCTATATCATTTGGATCTTCTGAGTCTTTAGTGATAATCACATCACCTTCTGCAAGTCGAAATTTATCTATTTCAGACTCATTTGCTGTTGCATTCATGAATTCCAGATCAGGCGTTATAAACTCGTTGTAATAAACGTCTGTGTAATTACATAATTTAACATCTGCCTGATCTTCATAGCTCTTTTTGTCTACGTTGCTATTATTGAAAATTGCTACATGTCGTAACCGCTTTAATTCCCAATCTTTTGGAATATTCCAAATGAATTCAGCACCAGACTCTTTATATTCTGGATAGGCTTTATAGTGACTCATTCTGTTGCCACCTCTGCCAGAAGTGCGGCGATTTCACCTTCAACCTGTTTCAATTCCGCGTCAATATCATGCAGTTTACGCGGTGGTTGGTATTGATAAAAGAAGCGATTAAAGTTGATTTCATAACCTACGCGACCAAGCTGCTTGTCTTTATCATCAATAAAGCTCTCGTCGATATAAGCATCTGGCACATGCGGCAGCACTTCACGGGCAAAGTAATCCTCAATCGATTCCAAATAAGGTACGTTTTCATAATCCGTTAAATCTGTGTCAGGCACTATATTGCCTTGCGCATCGACCACAGGCTCCGCTTCAGGGTCTTTACGGCCAAATGCAGCAAGCAAGGCAGTAATGAAAGTCTTGTTGCCTTTTACCTTAAGCAGCTTGGCATCAGGTGTTTTCACGGCTTCTTTGGTAAAGTTTTCTGCCCAGATGTATTCCTTGGTCTCACCCAACTGCGGCTGAATGGCCTCACGCCAGAATGCTTTATGTTCAACCGGTAGTTTCTGCCAGGTATCCGTTGCTTCTAACGTGGATAAACCTTGCTCATCAAGCTTAAGCGTCATCCGCAACGGGCGAAGCACTTTAATACGGCGGTAGCCAAAAACTTGGTAGTCAACCATTTTAGAGAGTGTGTCATTTTCGCCAGCTGCATAAATATCCAATATCTGGCGGCGCTGATCATCGCTCACAATTCGGCGCTTGTTACCCTCATTCTTGATAGATGTCCAAAGGTCAGTGGCATTAATAAGTTGCACTTTGCCTTTGCGATTGTCAGTTTTCTTGTTGGATAAAATCCATAGATAGGTAGCAATGTTAGTTCTAAAGAAAATATCCGTAGGCAGTGCAATAATGGCTTCAACAAGGTCATTTTCAAGCAACCAGCGGCGTATTTCAGACTCACCAGAGCCAGCGCCACCATTGAATAAAGGTGAGCCGGATAAGACAATTGCAGCACGTCCACCGCCATTGTTTGGCAATTCGAGCTTGCTAGCCAGGTGCATCAAAAACAGCATAGAACCGTCATTAATACGTGGCAAGCCAGGGCCAAAGCGGCCTAACTTACCCAATTTATGCTCTTTTTCTACAGCTGATTTGTCTTTCTCCCATTTCTTACCGAAAGGCGGATTAGATAAGCCGTAGTGGAAACGCTCTCCTGCAAACTGATCATTTGAAAGTGTACTGCCCTGAAGGATATTTTTGGAAAGATCTCGACCTGGATCGGACTCAAGGCGACGGATGAGCATACCAGCTACACAAACCGCATGAGTTTCCGGTTCAAGTTCTTGGCCGTGAGGAACCAGCACCGGTGGAATTTTATAATGGTTGCCATAGTCGGCAACATGATTCATTGCGTCAGTTAAAAATCCGCCTGTCCCACACGTAGGATCGTACAGGGTACGAATAAGTCCTGGGCTTGCCTCAAACAGTGCATCATCAGGATCGAGCAAGAGTGCTGTAGCTAAATGTACGACATCCCTTGGGGTCATGAAATCTTCAGCGCCTTCATTGACTTCAGCACCAAAACGGCGAATCAAATGCTCATAGATATTGCTCATCACCCTGTCTGGCACGGTGTCAGGGTGTAAATCAATACCAGCAAAGTTTTTGCAGATGGTGAAAAGCAGCCCAGCTTTCTCAAGACGGATTATCGTGTTGCCGAATTCAAACTCTTCAAATATTGCTCTGGCATTATCAGAAAAAAGAGAAATGTAGTCTTCGAGATTACGACGAGTTTTTGTACTGCCAAGCGTTGAAAGCGAATACTCAGAGGTGTTGTAGAAGGGATAGCCAGCGGTTTGGCGTAGAATTGGGTCAAGCTCAACTTCGGCATCCTTGAAATTGTCGTAAGCCTCCCTTACCGCTTCTCTTGTAGATTCAAGAGCGCACTCCAATCGACGTAACAAGGTAAAGGGTAAAATAATTTTACCGAAATCGGTATGTTTAAAATCACCCCAAAGGTCTTCTGCGTTTTTCCAAATAAAATCTGCCTGCGAGGCAGCTGAACCTGAGAATTCTGTCATTTCGGTCTCCAACCATCTTTTGCACAAAACAATACATTATGCAATAGAGTGTAGTCAACCAAGTTTTGCACAAAAGAAGGGTTGTGCTATTTTATGAAACATTTCATGATCCAACCTCAGAATGCAAATAGCCGAAATTTTAATCCGAAAATGACGAGTTAGAACAAAGGGGCAATCACGCTTTTGTCCCAAGAATCGCTTAAAAAGGCACGTTTCCGATCAAACTATATTGTCTCTGACAATTAAAAAATAATAAATAAAATTTATTACATGAGGGAGTGACTACAGGTGCAAGCGGAAATAAGTTGTGTGTAAACGCTTGCGTTTTCCACATCTTATTCTGCGTTCTTGCGTAGCAAGATGTGCCAGTAGTTGAGCGACCTATTCGGCAATTGTCATTCGAATTGAAAAAAAAACGCTGTGAAAAAATCACAGCGTTTAAATATGGCGTCCGATAAAGGATTCGAACCTTTGACCGTCTGCTTAGCATACCACTACAGCTTTAACTGCCACCCGAAGGCTTTGTGGTCTGGACTATACCATTACCATATCCATTAGGACTTAGGTCGAAGCCGTCTAGTCTCTGCACCTTCCTCTAAAAAAGAGGCTTGGCTCAGGATTGCCATCAGCATTATCTGGAAGGTTTCCCTGAATTTGACTTCATTCACTCTGAGGGTTTCCCCGCAAAGGCTCCTATTAGAGTTTAATAAAACTCTGCTTAAAGGCAGATGCTCTATCCTACTGAGCTAATCGGACTAAAATGTTTGTTACTAAAAAAGATTAATTAATAGTAACATGTAAAACTATAATAGTAACATTACTATGCCACAAACCCTTGCCCACTCACTCACTCGTTGGATGTAGTAATCTTTTGGGGGATATACCTGCTCTATCCAACTGAGCTACGGGCGCATGGTTTACAGAATCATCTGTATCCTAACCGATTTGGAAAGCATTTATGCTAACCCTATCATTCGCCTATTTGAGTTCAAATTATTTTTGAATTCATCGAAGCAAACGACAATAAAGTGGTCGGTGATAGAGGATTCGAACCTCTGACCCTCTGGTCCCAAACCAGATGCGCTACCGGACTGCGCTAATCACCGAAGGTCTTACATTTTACTTGGTATCAACTCAGAGGGTTCCCTCTGGTCCGCTCTCATCCAAAATCTGGATGCACTATCGGACTGTGCTAATCACCGAAGGTCTTACATTTTACTTGGTATCAACTCAGAGGGTTCCCTCTGCTCCGCTCTCATCCAAAATCTGGATGCACTATCGGACTGTGCTAATCACCGAAGGTCTTACATTTTACTTGGTATCAACTCAGAGGGTTTCCTCTGGTCCGCTCTCATCCAAAATCTGGATGCACTATCGGACTGCGCTAATCACCCTAAGGTCTTACATGACAGTTTCAGCGCAAGATGAACACATCTGCCTGAGAACGGAGCGCATCTTATCCCCTCACTTTACACCCGTCAACGATTTTTTTATCGTTCGACTCTAGGTGCTGAATTATCAGGCTAATCTGGTTTTTTTTATCCACTTGGCAACGGCTTTAACCATGACACAGTAGCTGTGCCCTGTTAAAATAGCCACGATTGCCAATCTCTGTGTTAACTACTGTTTTCACCATCGCCCATATAAAGGATATCCTACACCCATGACAGCCCAAATAATCGACGGCAAGGCGATTGCTCAATCCATCCGCACTAAGCTCAGCGAAAAAGTCACCGCCCGCAAAGAGGCTGGACAACGCGTACCGGGTTTAGCCGTAATATTAGTGGGAGCCGATCCGGCATCACAGGTTTATGTTGGCAGTAAACGTAAGGCTTGTGAAGAAGTTGGATTTATTTCTCGTTCATACGATTTAGAAACAAACTGCACTGAAGATGAATTACTCAACCTGATTGATAGTCTGAATGATGATCCGACCATCGATGGCATCTTAGTGCAACTGCCATTACCCGCACATATCGAAGACTCAAAAGTCATCGAGCGTATCCGCCCAGATAAAGATGTCGATGGATTTCACCCGTACAACGTCGGTCGTTTAGCCCAGCGTATTCCGGTGCTGCGCTCTTGTACCCCAATGGGCATAATGACACTCATCAAATCCACCGGCGTTGATACCTATGGTTTAGATGCTGTTGTGGTTGGCGCATCGAATATTGTCGGCCGCCCAATGACCTTAGAGTTGCTGCTGGCTGGCTGCACCACCACTACTTGCCACCGCTTCACTAAGAATCTCGAGCAAAAAATCCGTCAGGCAGATCTCGTGGTCGTTGCAGTGGGTAAACCCGGCTTTATTCCTGGCGAGTGGATCAAGCCTGGCGCGATTGTAATAGATGTGGGTATTAACCGTTTAGATAACGGCACCTTAGTCGGCGATGTGCAATATGACATTGCTGCGCAAAATGCCAGCTTTATCACTCCAGTCCCCGGCGGTGTTGGCCCGATGACGATTGCGAGCCTATTAGAAAACACCTTATATGCCGCCGAGCAGTATCATGACTAGGTTCTATACCCGTGATCAATGAAGATGCTTGATTTTCAGTGAAATGAGGATCAAGCTAACGATTATGAAACTACTCCTTACTCCTGAACAAAAACAAGTCCTAGAGACCCAGCATGCTCAAACGCGTGACGGGCGTATTCGTGACCGCATCAAAGCAGTACTGCTTGCATCCGAAGGCTGGACCCCGGCAATGATTTCTCAAGCATTACGCATTCATGAAAGCACTGTACGTAAT
>NZ_JAKKRO010000051.1:0-35689 GCF_025654235.1 Shewanella sp. SM32
TAATAATTAACCAACCAGCAAGTTGCTAAGACACTTGAATTGATGATGAGACAGTCAGACTGATCTACTAAAAACCTTAGCTCGCCATAGGCTCATAATGAAGCCGCAAGGATGATAAGGACAGTAGAAGCAGATATCCATCAGGGCCAGAGGCATACCTCAATAACAGGCCGAATATATGGGTGCAATGAACTCTTCTCAAAATTGATATCGAATGTCTTGCAAACCGGATGGGTCCATATATGGCGAACTGGCAGTCAGACATCGACGTTGTTCGGCAAGGACTCTTGATTGAAAATCAAGGGGTGAAGCCGCCGACTTTGACTTTGCTTTAAAAGCTATCAAACCAAGTTTAGATAAACCTCCTTGTCGAAATCACGACAAATACCCAGCCTTGTGATCCTCACAGCAACCCAATTCGTAATGTCCTGCAATATCCCATCGCGAAATGTTTAACCGCGAAAGTCATTCACCAGAGTCCACTTAATGCAATTCCATACCGTCAGGTTAATTTTAGGCGATCAACTCAATGCCCAGCATTCTTGGTTTAACCGCGTTGATGATCAAGTGCTGTATGTGATTGCAGAACTGCACCAAGAAAACACTTATGTGACCCATCATGTGCAGAAGATATGTGCCTTCTTTGCAGCAATGGCGCAATTTGCCAAAGAGCTGCGTGCGCAAGGGCATCAAGTGCTCTATCTCACCCTTGATGACACCTTCAATAACACTCAGGGCTATAGCGATCTACTGGGGCTCATTCAACATCAGGTAACACAGGTTGGCGCGATCAAGTTTGAATACCAAAGGCCTGATGAATACCGCCTACTTGAGCAATTAAGTCAGCTTAAACTCAACACAGCCGTGGTGAACTGTGTCGATACAGAGCACTTTATCTTGCCCTTTGACGAAATCGATGCGCAGTTCCCCGTCGGCAAACACATTATGATGGAGCACTTTTATCGCCGCATGCGTAAGCGTTACAACATCTTGATGCAAGACGCAAAACCACTCGGCGGGCAATGGAACTTTGATGTCAGCAACCGTCAGAAACTTAAAACTCAAGATATAAAAGTCTTGCCAGCGCCATTAATGTTTAGCTTCGATGTGACGGAAATTCTCGCACGTCTTGAACGTCATCAAATTCCGACCATGGGTCGTATTGATGCGCCATTGCTGTGGCCGATAAACCGTGCGCAAAGCCTCGAATTATTAACGTATTTTTGTCAGGTTTGCTTGCCTTCCTTTGGCCGTTTTCAAGATGCCATGACAGCGCAACATCCTGCCAAGTGGAGCTTGTACCATAGTCGACTATCATTCAGCCTTAACAGTAAATTAATCAGCCCGTTAGAAGTCATCAATGCGGCCATCGACAGTTATCAAACGAATGCTGAGATTGATATCGCCCAAGTCGAAGGATTTGTGCGGCAGATATTAGGTTGGCGAGAATACGTTCGCGGCATTTACTGGGCGAATATGCCACAGTACGCCAGCACTAACGCGCTTGATGCCCATGAAACACTGCCCGATTATTTTTGGCATGGCGACACTAAGATGAGCTGCATGCGACAAGCCTTATCCCAATCATTAGATTTTGCCTACGCCCATCATATTCAGCGCTTAATGGTGATCGGCAATTTCTGCTTATTAACCGAAATCGAGCCAAATCAAGTCGATGAGTGGTATTTAGGCGTGTATGTTGATGCCATCGAATGGGTTGAAATGCCCAACACCCGCGGCATGGCCTTGTTTGCCGACGGCGGCATTGTCGGCACTAAACCCTACGCCGCCAGCGGCTCTTACATTAATAAAATGAGTGACTACTGCAGCGGGTGTCATTACAAGATAAAAGAGCGCAGCGGTGCACTTGCCTGTCCGTTCAATAGCTTTTATTGGCATTTTATGGAAAAACACCGCGCGCGATTGTCGCAAAATCCTAGGATCGGCATGCTATACCAGACTTGGGACAAAATGGACGAGTCCGTAAGAAGCGCCATATTAGCCACAGCCGAGCACAACCTCGTTCACCTAAACCGTTTGTAGCGAAGTAATGCTAAGCGTAACTCATTGATATAAATAGCTTGATATAGATATTTGGATAGGGAGAGTTTGTGATGAAAGTACTTATCGTCGGCGGGAGTGGGGGTATTGGCAAAGCCATGGTTAAGCTAATTCAAGAAAGCTATCCCGACGCCACCGTGCACGCCACCTACAGGCATCATCTTCCCCAAGACAGGCAGGAGAAAATCCAATGGCATGCATTAGATGTGACCAATGAAGCTGAGATTAAACAGCTAAGCGAACAGCTCACTGAATTAGATTGGATTATTAACTGTGTCGGCATCTTACACACCCAAGATAAAGGGCCAGAAAAAAGCCTACAGTCACTGGATATCGACTTTTTCCAGCACAATTTAACGCTCAATACCCTACCCAGCATCATGTTGGCAAAGCACTTTGCTAAGGCATTAACACAAAGTCACTCGGCAAGGTTTGCGGTGATATCGGCGAGAGTCGGCAGCATTGCCGATAATAAATTAGGAGGCTGGTACAGCTATCGCGCCTCAAAAGCCGCGCTGAATATGTTTCTCAAAACACTGTCTATTGAATGGCAACGCACCATGAAACACGGCGTGGTGTTGTCTCTGCATCCGGGCACGACAGACACGCCATTATCTCAGCCATTTCAACAGAGTGTCCCTAAAGACAAACTGTTTACACCTGAGTATGTCGCCAACAGCTTACTGCCCATCATTGCCAATGCTACACCCGCACAAACAGGGCGTTTTTTTGCCTACGATGGCACAGAGTTACCTTGGTGAAATAAGCTGAAGAGCAAGTCAAGCAGCGGCAACTCCGATGGAGTCTTTCTAAGTGAATAAATCAAAGCCGAGGGTCTCAACACCTTGATAGGATGATGACCCCAACGCACAACCCATCCTTAATCAAGCCTTTTCAAGAACGCTGAAAAATAAACAATTGAAATAAATCATTAAATTACTGCAAAACACTCAAGTGCATCACCCTTCCGCTTGGCTAAATCGCTATTACCCAAAAGTCCTAATTCAGATTTAGAAGCGTCTAAATGAACGTTGAAGATAGTTCCTTTGTACGATTGTTAACACTTTTACATTTAAATAACATCTAGAGTCATGCGGTTATTCACGCTTTGCACAGAATAAAAATCTGAGAATTCCCGCCTGAGCAACAGCTCATTCTATGCGGCCATGGCAGAGGGATGCCGACGACCCTGTAGAAATCACAATAAAAAACGCTCGCCCGAGCCAGTTAAGCTGTATGGCATTCCAACGTTATTTACAAAACGGAAAAAGGATTTCAAGCATGATGCTAAACAAAAAACTGTCGCTACTCTTCATTGCTGTGTCGGCCACTTTAGGCACATCCGCATTTGCTGCTGATGTTGTCGATGTCGGCACTCTTAGAAGCGCGTCTTCAAGCAATAACTTAGTGTCTCAGTTCAGCTTAGACGCAGGTAGCCAACTCAAAGTCGAGAAAAAACTCAACCTAGGTCAAGGCAAGCAAAAACAACGTTTACAACAATATTTCCATGGCGTACCTGTTTATGGTTTCTCTGTTGCGACGTCACAATCGAGCATGGGCTTTTACAGCGACATGTCTGGCCGCGTATTAAAAAATATTGAAAAGTCGGCTGATTTTGTCAAACCCACTCTAACGGCTAACAAAGCGTTAGATATTGCGATCCGTGGCAAGTCTGACAAAGCCGTTGCAGGCCTAAAAGCTGAAAACAAACAAGCAAAATTATGGCTTTACCTCGATGATGCCGCTAAAACTCGCCTCGTTTATGTGACTTCATTTGTAGTATATGGCGATGAGCCAAGCCGCCCATTCACTATGGTTGACGCGCACTCAGGTGAAGTGATTAAGCGTTGGGAAGGGATTAACCATGCTGCAACCGGCACAGGTCCAGGCGGTAACATTAAGACTGGCCAATACGAATACGGTACTGATTTTTCTAGCTTAGACGTTGAAGTGAGCGGTGACACTTGCACCATGAACTCACCTAACGTGAAAACCGTTAACCTAAACGGTGCCACATCAGGCGCCACACCCTTCTCTTATACTTGTCCGCGCAATACACTCAAAGAGATCAACGGTGCTTACTCGCCATTAAACGATGCGCACTACTTCGGCAACGTGATCTACAAGATGTATAGCGAGTGGTACAACACTGCACCGTTAACCTTTCAGTTAACGATGCGAGTTCACTACAGCAACAACTACGAAAACGCTTTCTGGGACGGCAGTGCTATGACCTTCGGTGATGGCGCAACAACCTTCCACCCATTAGTGAGCTTAGATGTCTCGGCACACGAAGTGAGTCACGGTTTCACTGAACAAAACTCAGGGCTGGTTTACGCAGATCAATCTGGCGGCATGAACGAAGCCTTCTCAGATATGGCGGGTGAAGCCGCTGAATTTTACATGCACGGCACAAACGACTGGTTAGTCGGCGCCGATATCTTTAAAGGCAGCGGGGCACTGCGCTACATGGCAGATCCAACCTTAGACGGTATCTCAATCGGTCATATCGACGATTACTATGATGGCATCGACGTGCACCACAGTTCAGGTGTATTCAATAAAGCTTTCTACACTTTAGCTAACTTACCGGGTTGGGATACACGCAAAGCATTCCAAACATTTGTAGTCGCTAACCAATTATATTGGACGGCGGACAGCTTATTCTGGCAAGGCGCCTGTGGTGTTAAATCAGCCGCAACTGACTTAGGCTTAAATGCTAACGATGTGGTCACTGCGTTTGCCGTTGTGGGTATCACCCCTTGCGAAACCCCACCACCACCGCCACCACCAGAAGCTACTGAACTCGCCAACGGTGTTGCTGTGACAGGTTTAGCGGGTGCATCAGGTAGCAAAAAATACTACAAACTCGATGTCGCTAGCGGTGCAACTAACCTGAGCTTCAATATGTCAGGCGGCACAGGTGATGCGGACATGTATGTTAAATTTGGTCAAGCGCCGACGTCTAGCAGCTATGACTGTCGTCCATACAAGTCAGGTAATGCCGAAAGCTGTGCTATTGATCCTGCTCAAACGGGAACTTATTGGGTGATGGTCAGCGGCTATAGCAGCTACACAGGTGTGAGCCTAGTGGGTGCTTATGACGGCGATGACACACCAAACCAAGCTCCAACCGCAGGCTTTACTGCAAGCTTTGCTAACGGTAACGGCAGCTTCACAAGCACCAGTACTGACAGCGATGGCGACCTGACGTCATGGAACTGGGATTTTGGTGATGGTACAAATGCCGCAGGTGCGATTGTCAATCATCAGTATGCCGAGTCAGGCAGCTACACAGTCACACTGACTGTAACTGACAACGATGGCGCAACAGCAAGCACTTCGGCAGAATTTGCGGTTGAAGTCCCTGAAGTCGCATTAGAAATGGCAGTAAAAAATGCGAACAAATCTCGTCGCGGTAGCATACGTGTTGCACTCGAATGGGATGGTCACAACGCTGATGAGTATACTATCTTCCGTAACGGTGTTGCGGTGGGTACTTCAAGCAGCTCATCGTTTATTGACCGTTTCACCGACCTAGCTGGCGCAAGCTTCACCTATAAAGTGTGTGAAACTAACGGCCCTTGTTCAAACGAAGAAACCGTTAATTTTTAATCGAATAACCTAATCGTGCAATGGCGCTAGCGTAAAATCCTAGCGCTAATTCATCGATTCACTTTTCGTTTTCTTGTTAATGCCACTCAGCCCTTTTGAGTGGCATTTTTTATGCGTAAATGCGGCGCACTATGCCAGCCTCAATCCCGTCAGCATCCTTATTTCATGTGCTTGAGTCGGCGTCACTTGCCAACTTATGAAAATAAAGCGTTACTTCAAATGTCCACTTTCACCCACAGGTTTCTTGAGTAACTTACGTTGTAAGGTGCGGCGATGCATCCCCTATATGTCGGGCGGTAGCGGACACATTGCCTTGGTTACTTCAAATGTCCACTTTCACCCACAGGTTTTTTGAGTAACTTACGTTGTAAGGTGCGGCGATGCATCCCCAATTGGCGGGCGGTGGCGGACACATTGCCTTGGTTCGCATTAAGTACTTGCTGAATGTGTTCCCACTCCAAACGCTTAGGATTGAGGGGCGAGTCGTCGACTTCATCTTCTTGAAGAGTATGGGAATGCCCATCCATTTCCAGTGCGGCGAGCAAGGTTTGGGTATCCACAGGTTTAGCTAAATAATTATCGGCGCCGAGGCGAATCGCTTCCACCGCAGTGGCGATACTAGCGTAGCCGGTGAGTAACACCAAAGTCACCTTGGGCAGCAGATGACGCAGCGGCACAATTAACCCTAGGCCATTGGCTTCGGCAAGCTTCATATCTAAAAGAATATGGCTAGGACGAAACTCCCGCGCCACCAGCAGCGCATCACTGGCATCATGGGTTAATCGGCATTCAAAGCCATGGCGTGTTAATCGGCGGCCTAAAATACTCGCAAGGGAAAGGTCATCCTCTACAATCAACAAACGTTTCATGAACTTACCTCGTCACTAGCCTTAGTCTTGTGCGATACAGACGGCGCCGGCTCCCTTAATATAGTGAAACGAATTTGTGCCACAGTGCCACCTTGGGGATGATTAGCCAAAATCAACTCTGCGCCCAAACGCTCTAAACTGGCATGACTGAGTAGCAAAGCGACACCTAAACCCTTGGGACTTTCTATGAGTAAGGTGCCCAACTGTGGCAATAAATCGGGCGCGATACCAGTGCCATAATCGCGGATCTGCAAGTAGATCTGCTCTTCGTTTGGCGCTTTATCTAAACTGATATCCACCTGCGGCGCACCTATGGTTTCGGCGCTGGCGCGGGCAGCATTTTCAATCAAGGCCATGATGGCTGGCGTTAAACTCATATCAGTCAGAATACTTTGCTCTGCCAGTTGTTCAGGCATACAAGTGATCAACCAATTCAGTTCAGTTTGTGGCATTAACAACAAAGTTTTTTGCTTTAAACTGTCCACCAACTCAATGATCTTTAGTGGGCGCTGGCGGCGATCACGGATCGACTCCGTCGCTAATCTCAGCTCGGCAAGGGTATGTTCACAGCGACCTAACGCAGTTTCCATCTCGACAATCGTTATCGAGGTATCGCTCATGTCTTCTTTTACTTCATCGAGTAATAACCTCAGACTCGAGAGCGGCGTGGCCAATTGATGCGCCATCTGCGCCGATACTGTACCTAGGGCTAAGAGTTGCTCCTGACGCAATTGCCCTTCGCGCATATAAGCTAACTGCGCATCTTGGCGGCGCATACGCTTAGTGATTAACGCTACGCTGGTTGTCATCACCAAAGCTGAAATCACAAAGTTGAACCACATGCCTAAATAGTGGGAACTCATGTCCATACCGTGGTGCTGCATGGGGGATTCGGGCACAGTAAAGATCATCAGGCTGTAGGCAAAGGTTGAAATAGCCGTCAGTGCCCAAGGCGCCCAGATTGGCAAAGTCACAGCCGCAAGTGCAATCGGCAACAGTAATAACGAGATAAACGCATTGGTCGCGCCGCCGGAAAAGTGCAACCAAGATATCCAAAATAATGTGTCTAAGCTGAGCGCAATAAAGAGGCCGCGCTCCTTAGCAAATAAGGGTTTACGTAGCGCCAATGTGAGCGAAAGGTATAACACCTCTAGCACTAACACATGCACTAACGGCTCCATTTGCAGGCTAAGACCAAAAGTATCGGCGGCAAACGTGGTTAAGCCTATTTGCAGCAACAAACCTAAGGTTCGCAGTAATGCGACTTGGTCGGCAGCCTGTAGACTGGTCCCTAAGATCTTAGCCATGGCGATTCCTACAGAGTGAGTCCGAGCGTGGCAAGTGCACCACTCGATTGTGCTAATGCTTGGCGCACGCCAGTGGCAAAATTGATTTCAGAACTAATCCCCAGCGCAGCTAAACGCGCACAGCTTAAGGTGCAGTCCCTTGGCCGCTTGGCGTTATCTGTCGGCGTAGACTCAGGCGTTAAGTGCGCTGTACTGAGTTGTAAAATCTCTCCTAATGTCAACAACATCTGATACTTAGTCATAGTCTCTGCGGCGCTAAAATGATAAATCCCCTGCACTATTGGCGCTACAATATGCTGTGCAATCATCTTGTCTATGGCTTGGGCAATATCGGCGGTCGAGGTTGGACTGCGTATCGCCCAATGATCAACACCCTGAGCGCGACGCTCAATCAATTGGTTAACCAGCACTAGCACAGCAGATTCACTCAGCTTTTCTACTTGGCCGTAAAGGATTGGCAAGCGTAGCACAGCAAAATCAGCGCTAGTGTCTAGCACGATTTCTTCGCCCTTTAGCTTAGATTCACCATAAAAATTAACCGGATGAGTGGCTGCATCTTCAGCGTACTTAGGTTGAGTGCCATCGAACACATAGTCAGTGGAAATATAGATAAGCCAAGCATTATTGGCCTTAGCTGCCATAGCTAAGGCTTGGCTGGCGGTTAAGTTAAGTGCCAATGCTGCCTGCGGATTTTGCTCGGAGACATCGGGGCGACGCTCGGCGGCGCAGTGCACTATCACTTGCGGTTGCTCGCGGGCGATAAATGCCTCGACATCCAAAGGGGCGGTAAGATCGAGTTTATGCACTCGTTCACTTGCGCGGCTAAAACCCGTGGCCACAACCTGATGTCCTGTTAATTCAAGCTGTTTTACGACAGCTCGGCCGAGTAGCCCTGTCGCGCCTGTTACCATAATCTTAGCCATATCGCCCCATTCAGTTTCAACGCATATTTATGGCTAACAATTCTAAAAGCTTTTCATATTCAACGCACTTGTTTACTCTTCTAAACCAAACTTACTTAGGGTTAACTCATGCAAGATTAACCCAAATACCCATAGGCAGAATTTGAGTACGACACTTCCTCTGATATTAGCTGGCCCCATGCTGCGCTACTGCGATGCCTCACACTTTACCCTGTGGTTTGTAAGTCGTGAGCCATTAACTGAACTTAAGCTGCGTCTTGGTGAGCAAGAGTACCTATTACAGGATGCAGATTTACACTATGTGCCACTTGGGCAACATGCCCATCAATATCTAATAATACTGTCGCGCCCAGAGTTGCTCGCGCCCAATATCGTCACACCTTACCAAGTGTCTACCGCTCAACATGGTGATATTTTTGCCACGATAAGCCAGCTAAACTACGGCGATGCGTCGACGCCAAGTGTACGTTTCACCCCTGAATTAACCCAAGTATTCCACGGTTCCTGCCGCAATCCGCATCACCACAGTGACGATGCACTGGTCGCCGCCGATACCCATTTAGCCAAGATAATCAACAGGGGTGCGGAGGATGATCGCCCAGCACTTATCATAATGAGTGGTGATCAGGTCTATATTGATGATGTTGCGGGACCTATGTTAAGCGCCATAGGGCAAGTCATCGATTTGCTTAGTCTTAAACATGAGCAATTTGAAGGCGCGAGCATCACCACTAGTGAAGACATTCATTATCAGCCCGCATATTTGTATCAACGGCATAAAAACCTGTTGCCTCATACCCAATATCCGGCCAAAACCGCGCTGTGGCGTTGGTATCGCAATCACCCCATTTTTACCTCCTCCATCGCCGTAAATCATTTGGTCAGCCTAAATGAAATCATCGCCCTGTATTTACTCACTTGGTCACCTGAACTGTGGGAATTAGTGAATATCTCGAAGGATGTCGACGGCTTATCACCCACCAATACCGCCCGCTGGCAAAATGAGTGGCAACACTTGCTTGGCTTTAAAGCTGGGCTAGGGCAAGTCAGGCGCTTTATGGCGCACATTCCCGTTTATATGATGTTTGATGACCACGACGTCACCGATGATTGGAACCTGACGGCTAAATGGGAACAAGCGGCCTACGAACACGCATTTTCGAAACGCATTATTGGTAATGCCTTAATCGGCTACACCTTATTCCAAGGACTTGGCAACGCGCCTGATAAATTTGCCGCCGATATCCGCCCGCTGCTCGATGCGTTTTTTACGCGACAAGAAAGCGAAAGTCAGGATCTGCTCATCGACGAATTACTTAAATTTGAGCAGTGGCATTACACCTTAGAGTCCTCGCCCAAACTGGTCGTACTCGATACCCGTACCCGCCGCTGGCGCAGTGAATCTAATCTTGCAAAACCTTCCGGCTTGATGGATTGGGAGGCGTTAATGGATTTGCAGCAAGAGTTACTCGGCCAGTCGAAGGTTATTATCGTCTCACCTGCGCCCATGTTTGGGGTCAAGTTGATTGAAGCTGTTCAGCGTACAGCCACTCTGATCGGCGGTTCCCTGTTAGTAGACGCCGAAAACTGGATGGCCCACCCGGGCGCCGCCAATGCACTGCTGAGTATTTTTATGCACCGTAAAACCCCAGAGGAGTTTGTGATCCTCTCCGGCGATGTGCATTACTCCTTTAGTTACGACATCAGTATTCGTTTTAGACGCAGTAGTCCTAACATCTACCAAATCACCTGCAGCGGTATTAAAAATCACTTCCCTGAGAAGCTGTTACCGATTTTCGATAAACTCAATGGCTGGTTTTATGGCCACTTTTCACCACTTAACTTGCTGACAAAACGTAAACGTATGTTGCTGCGCGGCAGGCGACCAAATGGTGAGCCGAGTAAACGTCTAGTGAATAAAAGCGGAATAGGTATGTTGGAATTAGCTGATGATGGTGCACCAACAAAAATTGCGGTTTTACATGGCGATATGAGCGAAACCCTGTTCGAACCACCCAAACAGGAATAACAGCTTAAACAGGTTTATGATGTTTAACCGTTTCAGGTTGAGTGGCACCAGAGCCTGAATCCATCAAGGGCGTATTTTTGGATAACGCCTCATCGGTTTTGGCAGGTTTTGGCTGAGCCTGATTGAAAATCAGTGCTTCTGGCTGCGACTTATTCGATGGTTTTTCATGCGCCATTTGATCCCAAATGATCTTAGGGCTTTGATCTCGCTCGGCATCGGCTTCTGCTGTCGATGTGCCAGACGAACTTGGTTTCTTCGGTTCAATCACCGCACTCGCCTTACGGATCTCGGCGGCAATGTCATTCAGATAAGGCTGCTTAGTCCAGTCACCAAAATACATGGCCCCCACTAATACTGCAGCGCAAAGCAAGATAGAGAAGATCGCAGATTTGGTCATAATGGACTTCCTTTAAACAATCGTAATATGGCTCCCTATGGCAGAGACTCAGATACTGCAGATTGTATTCATACCATCACGGGGCCAAGCACACAATTGCACCCGATTATTTCCTTTAAACAGACTGGAAATAATGCTTTCCGCTGACTAAAACTCAAAACCTTGACATTGCATGTCGTGGTGCATCCCGCTCACTGGGTCAATAAAACGTAACCGCTGCGCCATCAATTTTAGGGGTGCCTCAAATTTATCCGGTCCTTTGGGTAATAAGCTTGGATAAAATCTGTCGTTTAACAATGGCATACCTAAGCTTTGCATATGCACACGAAGTTGGTGGGTTTTACCGGTAATCGGGCTCAAATGAAATAAACCGACATCGCCTTTTATGGCCACTAAACTGATTTCGGAATGGGTATTTGCCTCGCCTTCCACGATTTTCATGGTAAAACTCGGGTCGCTCGGCTGCATACGGTTTGTTACCGTCCAGTGCAATGGCAAAGTTAAGCAGCCCTGTTGATATTGTTCAATAATCTCAGGAGTCAACTTGGCAATCGCTTGATAGTCTTTACGAATCGCATCGTCGATAAATAGTTGATGATAGAGCGCGCGGGTTTCAGGCGCGACAGTCATCAGGATCACTCCAGCGGTTTCACGATCAAGCCTATGAGCGGGCGCGATAGTATCAATGCCAGTTCGCAATCTTAGTCTATGCACCAGACATTCGTTCACATAGTTGCCGCTTGGCGTCACAGGCAAAAAGTGAGGCTTGTAGGCCAAAATAACGTTGTCATCTTGGAATAGGATCTGTTCTTCGAAGGGGATTTTCGCTTCCACCGGCACTTCACGGTAGTAATACACCCGCGCCGCAGGGCGATATTCAGTGTCCAATGCGATCAAACTGCCATCCCGCCAATGCACTTTTCCATCGAGGATCCGCTGACGCCATACATCTTCACCTATACGGGCAAAATGTTGTGCGAGAAAGGCAAACACTGTGGGTTTATCTGTGACATTCACAGGAAGCACTATGTAAGAAGGTTGGGCGGCGCGGGCAGATGCAGTCATATCACAAAAAAAGCGGCTATAGAAAGCCGCTATTCTAGCCTTTTTGTGGTTTTTCAGTCCACATGGGACTTGATGAGTTGCAGCACGAAGTCCAAGGTCTTATGGCAATCTGGCTGATTCACTAACACTAATTTATCTTTGTTATACATAGGCAAAACCTCGAGCCAGCGTTGGCTCACCCAAGCGGCGTCTTCCAAATGCACTTGAGAATAGAGCTCAAACAGATCGGGATTCACTTCATAAAATTGCTCTAATGCGGCGCTTATCAACTCAAATTCACCTTTAATCGGCTCTTCTTGCCAGTTACGGCAAGGTAAAGTACGCGCCATCCACAGCTTATCTTTGGCCTGCGCCGCCGAGAGGATGCTGACGCGTTGACGCCCTTCGAGCACTATGCTGAGTGAATCATCTTCTAGCTGATTAAAATCGATAATGTCACATTGGGTGGCAGTGGGATAACAGGGCGGACTACCACTGGGTCTAATGGTGGCAAAGGCGAGCACATACTTTCCCTTGAATACATCGGCCACCATGCGCAGATGACCGGGGTCAACCACACGAACCTCCACCCGTCCCTGTGGCAGTAACAAGGCATCGCGCATGAGTAACGCCATTTCTCGTGTTTGCATAGCAACCTCCTGCCCCAAATAGAAGGAAACGAACTCAATGCATTCGTATTTCCTATTATTGTAGAGTGTAGCAGGTGAAAGAATTTCCTTCCTGAAGCAGCTGACCGCACAAAGAAATTTCCGCCCCTGCTATTTTGAATCAGGGCATTTCAACCACGTCATGTCAAACCCAGTTTTCGAGACCAAATCACTTCAACCTAGAAGTGCTCTAGCCGATCCAGCACATTTCCCCTCGCAACAACCGAGGCAAGCTCCTCGGCAAGACGTTCACTCAAAGCCACAGACGTACGCCAATATTGCATCCGCTGCGCAGTGTCCAGTTGCTTAAAATCTTCACGGTCGGGGATTTTGCCAAAGGGCAATGAAGCGACAAATTCGGCCGATGGCGCCAACACTAGCGCATTGTGATAATTAGCGTGACCTTGGCGCCACTTCAAGGATTTATCGAACCATCCAGGGCTGATGGTCGGATAAAAATGCGGATACAACGTCAGCCCCTTGGCACAGGATAAAGGCAAATCAAAGTGATAGTCGGTAATGCCGCCATCGTAATACTGCCCATCGGCAACGCCTTCAATTTGGGACACAGGGGCCAGCAATAAAGGAATCGACCCCGTAGCTAACATCACAGCATCGACATTAGCCTCAGTTAATTCAACCTGCTGACTGGGTAAATCGTTGAGTTGCAAAAAGGGAGATGCTGCAGCTTGTTGGCTAAAGACCACACGCTCAAAATGCCAACCTAAACTCCGACGGCTCACTAAGTTGGTCGCCGCCGCCATCGCCAGCCCCGCCGCAAGCGGAAGCTTTGCCGTTAAACGATTTAAATGTTTAGCACGGCACACGACGAAATGACTGTGAATATGAGCGTTATTAACGATTTCCCTGCCACCATTGCCCCCTAAAATGCCCTGCACTACGCCTTTAACTTGCGCACTGACTTCCTGCGGTGTTGGCATATTGTCGTAACGCTGACCAATATAAAAATCCTCTAAGCGGCCATAGGCTATGAGGGGATCTTGCTGCGCCAAACACGCTAAACGCCAAGCCCCAGAGGAAGCGCCTAATGTATATAAAGGCGTTTGCCTGTCTTTGAAAAAATCAGCAAACAGATACTTATCTAACCCAGCGATACCAAGCCACTTAGGTCCACCAGAGGCGGCAAGCAACTGGGTAAAATGCTCAGCTTTAAGGCCTTGTTCTGCCAAGGTGTTAAATGCCGTTGCTCCCGCGAGAAATCGTAACGCTGACAATTCTGTGTTCCTTCAAATCAATGCCATTAAAGCGAAATAACGCATTAAACCACGATGGCGCACGTCAATAAACAATTCATATCATCGACTTAACTCAGTCGCAATGTGCATGCGACAACGTGTATTGTGCCGTACGAAGCCTCAAAAGCATGCAGGCCGATAGTGAGGTTTTCATCAATATATTCAACTGCATTTTAAATATTATTTAGAACACTAGGCTCTGAGTTAGCACATTTACGTCTAAATGTAACAATTGTTACAATGATAACCTTCTCGGCATCAGATTGTTATTTTATCTGCACACCTAAGTTCGAGTATTGGGTCACAAACATCATTGAGAGGTTTTTATGCGTCTAGCCGTTATCGCATTGGCAGTGTCATCCACACTGGTTATTCCAGCAGTCCAAGCCGAAGAGCAACAAACAGGCTTCGAAAAAATCGAGATCATAGGCTCACGCATAGCACTACGCACGGCAACTGACAGTGTTGCCCCGGTCGATATCATTACTGCCGAACAACTCGAATCAACAGGTATGACCGAAACCGCTAAAGCGCTGCAATTTGCGGCGCCAAGCTATAGCTTTCCATTCTCCTCGGTGACTGACGGTTCAGATGCGGTGCGCCCCGCGAGCTTACGCGGCCTGTCGCCAGACCACACCTTAGTACTCGTAAATGGCAAGCGTCGCCATGGTTCTGCTCTAGTACATTTAAGCGGTACCATGGGAAAAGGCTCCTCTAACGTCGATTTAAATGCTATTCCAATGACAGCGATAAAACGCATTGAAATTCTCCGAGATGGAGCCTCGGCACAATACGGTTCAGATGCGATTGCTGGCGTGATTAACGTGGTACTCAAGGACAGCGATCAAGGCGGTAGCGTCTCGGCGCAAGCCGGACAAACCTACCAAGGTGACGGTGAGCAATGGCGCGTAGGCGTTAACCATGGGATCAGTTTAAACCATGATGGCTTTGTGAATGTCGCCCTCGAAGCGCATCACAAAGACAGCACAAACCGCGCAGGGTTAGATCCACGCCAACAATACCCTAAGTTAGCTGATGGCTCAGCAGATCCGCGCGAAGCCACATTTAACCGTAAGAGCCACCACGTGGGTGACGCCGAATATGATAATGTCGGTTTGTTTATCAATGCGGCTCAGCCTATATCTACCGACGGAAAACTCTATGCCTTTGGTGGCATTAGCCAACGTGAAACTAAATCGGGGGCTTTTTACCGTTTAGCTCTCGATGCCCGTAACTTACCCGAAGTGTATCCCGACGGTTTTTTACCGCAAATTAACCCCAAAATTATCGATTCATCTCTTACCCTAGGCTATGAATTCAACCTAAGTGACTGGGATATTGATGCCTCAGTGGGATATGGCAAAAATTCATTTAACTATAATATCGTCAATACCTTAAATGCGTCATTAGGCCCTGAAACTCCTACCGAGTTCGACGCAGGAACGTTATCGACCCGTGAAGCCAATATCAATTTGGATATTTCCCGTTATTTTGCCTTTATAAACGATTCTGAAATTCTGTTTGCGACCGGTGTTTCATGGCGCCAAAACGGCTATGAAATTGAAGCCGGAGAAGAAGATTCGTATATCAATGGTGGCTATAATGGCAAAGCGGCGGGTAGCCAAGGTTTCACCGGTTTTACCCCTGAGTCTGAGGTTGATGAAACGCGCGATAACACAGGCATTTATGCCGAACTTGAAAACCAATTAACCAACGAGTTTTACTGGGCGGCAGCGCTACGCTACGAAAACTACTCTGACTTTGGCGGCAACACGAGCTGGAAACTCGCGGGTCGTTACGATTTTACCGACAACTTAGCCCTGCGTGGCACTATCAATACAGGCTTTAGAGCGCCGAGCGTACAACAACTGTACTTCAGCAATATCTCGACGTTGTTTAATCCCGATCCAGTGACGGGGCAACTGGTTCCTATTGAATCAGGCACCTTCAACACCTTATCACCAGTGACAAAGGCGCTTGGAATTAACGAACTAGAACCTGAAATATCGCAATCATTTAGTCTCGGTCTTGTTTATACCAATAACGCTGGCCTCGCGGTAACACTCGACACTTACCAAATAGAGATTGATGATCGCATCATCTTATCTGGCTCCCTAAGAGCGACTGATAGCCCTGCGGTTGCAGCGGCACTTGCGGGCACCAATGCCGATTCAGCACGATTTTTCGTCAATGCCGTCGATAGCCGAACTCGCGGGATCGATCTTGTTGTTAGCCAAGACTTTGATATTGGCACTTGGGGCGATTTACGGGCGAACTTAGCCTATGCCTATAATAAAACCGAGATCCAAGACATCAATCTACCGTCTATTTTAGGCGGATTAGACAAGAAACTCTTTGATAGTATAGAAAGAACCCGCATGACGTCTGCCACACCGCATAACACGGGCAGTATTGGGCTGACCCATGAACTCGGGGATTTTAAAACCAATATCCGCTTAAACTACTTTGGTGACTATAGTGAAGGTTATTCAACGGGTGATGTGAACTATAGCGATCAGTGGGTGATGGATCTGTCGGTAAGATACGCCGCCACCAATGCACTAAGCTTTACGGCTGGGGTGCAAAATTTGTTTGATGTGTATCCAGAAAAACGACCTGATAACAATAACTTCAATGGTATCTTTGTATACCCATTAACCAATACCCCCTTTGGCTTTAATGGTGGTTACTACTTTTTAGAAGCCAAATACACTTACTAAACTCGTTTTAGCTAAGTTTAATAATACTTGATGTAGAAACAGGCCATTCAATGGCCTGTTTTTTATGCCGACATGTTTAGACCGGCTTCCAATCGACAAAGCTTATGTCCTAACTGTGGTGATCGGATTATAATCTTTACCATTCGCCCATTTCACATCCGCCATGTCGAGTAACCGATGATCGTCGATACCTTAAAAAACCGCCATATTTATCAATCCTTAAGCCCTCGGCTTGCGACTGCATTAGAACATCTAGCGACGACCGACTTTAGTCAGCTACCCGTAGGCAATTATCCCCTCGATGGCGACAATATTTTTGTGATAGTAAATGACTATCAAACCAAGCATAAGTCGACAGAACCCTTTGAAGTTCATCAAAAATATATCGATGTGCAATATGTTTTCAGCGGTGAAGAAGAGTTTGGTTACTTGCCACTAGCGGAGCAAACACCCTCGAAACCCTATTTTGAAAAACACGATTACGCCGAGTTTGATTACGAGGCAAACCAAGCCAATGCCTCTTATATCAAACTCAAAGCAGGCATGTTTGCGTTATTTTTCCCCGGTGACATGCATATGCCCGGCACAGGCGATATCGCCACGGCGGTGCGTAAAGTCGTGATAAAAGTGAAGATCTAAACCTTAAGCCATCTTTGCCGAACCTGAGCGTTCTATTTTTAGAGAAATAGCAACTGAAGAGCGCAGTGATATGCGCTTTGGCTATTTCCGATTAAAGCCAAATATTGCTAAAATTGTCACAAATTTAAAGGAGAGTCCCTGAAATGCCCATTTACGTTGTCGGTCACAAGATCCCCGATTCAGATTCAATCTGCGGTGCTATCGCGTTAGCCTATTTAAAAAACCAAATCGGTGAAGAAGCCATTGCCGCACGTTTAGGTGAATTGTCACCTGAAACCGCTTTTATTCTGGAACGTTTCGGCTTCGAAGCTCCAGAATACAAAACCAGCTACGCTGGCGAGCAAGTGTATATCGTTGACCATTCAGAACTGACTCAAGCACCGGATGATATCGCCCAAGCGACTATCGTCGGGATTGTCGATCACCACAAACTTGGCGATCTGACCACAAATACCCCGCTAGAATGCTGGATCCGCCCAGTGGGTTGCAGCAACACAGTGATCAAGATGATGTTCGACTTTTACCAAGTCGCTATCCCTAAAAATATCGCTGGCATCATGATGTGCGCCATTTTGAGCGATACCGTGATTTTCAAATCACCGACTTGCACCACTGCCGACATTCGCTGCGTTGAAGCGTTAGCTGAGATCGCCGGCGTTGAAGATTTCAAAGAACTGGGCATGGAAATGTTCAAAGTGAAATCCGCCGTCCAAGGCACACCAGCACGTGACTTAGTAATGCGCGACTTTAAAGACTTTAACATGAACGGTAACTTGGTCGGTATCGGCCAGTTAGAAGTGATCGACCTGTCAGTATTTGACGATATCAAGGCCGAGCTAGAAGCCGATATCAAAGCACTGAAAGTGGAAGGTAACCGCCACAGCGTTTTATTGCTGCTGACTGACATCATGAAAGAAGGTTCAGAGTTGTTGATTGTGTCTGACGATGCGGAGCTGACCCAACGTGCCTACGGTAAAGATACCGTCGATGGTAAAGTGTGGTTAGACGGCGTATTAAGCCGTAAGAAACAAGTAGTACCACAGCTACAAGCAGCATTCGCCTAGTCGCTTTATCGTCACGACTGTAGTACAGGTATTAAGGCCGAACTGAGTTCGGCCTTTTTTATATTTCAGAAAAACTGCCCCCCCTGCGTTACGCCTATTCACCGCCACTAACTAAAACTGGCATGAAACTTTGCTCATAAATCTATCCAGCCAGAGAAGTTGGCGAGTATGATAGGCCAATCGTCACACTGATTTGATCACTTTCATCTATGCCAGAAGCGCTACAACATATCATCACTGAACTCACGCCTTGGCTGCAGCAATATGGCTATGTGCTGCTATTTGTCGCGATTGCTGTCGAGGGTTTTGGTATTCCGGCGCCTGGGCAATCCTTATTGATTGTCGCCAGTTTATTAGCTGCCACAGGGCAAATGTCACTGCCATTGGTATTAATCGTCGCAGCTTGCGCTGCACTCTGCGGTAACAGCTTGGGATATTTTATCGGTTGGCGCTTTGGTGATGTATTGCTTAAGAAGGGCTGGATAAAACCGCCATTGGAAAATAAAATCCACAGCGTTATCGGTCAATATGGCATTGCCGCTTTAGTGTTGAGTCGTTTTGTTGAGGGATTAAAACAGTTTATGTTTATCGGCTGCGGTCTCGCTAAAATGCCATTAAAACAATTTGTGATTGGTAATGCTCTCGCCACCAGCATTTGGGTGGCACTCTTTGGGTTAGGCCCAGTGTTAATCCGCGATGAAATAGCTCCCATGCTGGCGTTTTACCACCAGCATAAATACCCCACATGGGCCATGGTCAGCCTGATACTCGCCGTGCTAATCACTTTTACTTGGCGCAGGTGGCAAACCAAAAATCCGCAGTAACAGCTTTGGAGTCTATTCTTCCGATTCCTTTTGGATCATCTCTATCACTTTATGAGCCTTAACAAAATGGTCTAAGCGATGAGTTTGAATCCACCAAGTCGCCGCTTCCATAAGCAACTCTGGATCATCATTTTTGTTCGCAAAGAAGGCGTAAAATGAGAGGCCGACATTATCGCCTTTAGTCTCAATTTTTTTATGACAAACAGTGATGATTTTTGCTCTTAACTCAGCTCTCATATTGACTCATAAAGTTTATTCACCAGCTTATTAAATATTTTCAATGACATACAACACTAGATATATCGTCTATTGCTTACTCCATACAGCTACCGATCACTTTATGCCTTCAGTCTCAACCTTAGGTTGAGGTTCTGCGCCGTCGTTTGGCTTAGCCTCAGGCTTTGATTCCGGCGCTTTAATTGGTGCGGGTGGCGCCTCAGTCGCAGCAGGCTTATCTTGTTCCAGTCATACGTTTGGCTCCTGCAATGGTGCATTAACCTTAGGTGTCGGTGAGCTTTGCTCTTCAGGTAAAGGCTCGACAATAATCACTGGCTCTTGTGGCACAGGCGTTTCACCTTCGGTAGATGTTGCAGCTTCTGACTCTGGCGCTAAGGTGCCAAGATCTTGGTTCGCAGGGCTTTCCACCGCATGTTTAGGTAATTGATTTCGATATAAATCAATCATACGCATCACCTCAGACAAGGCTTTACCATGCTCTGGAGTGAGAATGCCGTTGTGCCCAGAGACGATTTCGTCAGACACGGCCAGTACCCATACGGCTTGCATATTGGCATCGGGGCAGGTTTGCACAGTACGACGAGCCTGCAGGCGAGCACGAATTTTCCAGCCTGATTGAGGCAGCGTCATCATACAGCCAGGGATTTGATCGTGCGCCATCAAGGCCGAAGGCATCTTCATTGGCGTGGTGCAATTGCCACCAGAGCATTTGTCAATATCGTGGGTAATAGCCCAAGAGTTCCCGACAGCGCGCTCGCCGTCCTTGATGTAATTGAAGGCTTCTTTCACTGCAAAATCCCCCTTCGATTGCAACACCACCATACTCGGTTTTTGTCTATCTAAGCTCACCAACGTATCTAATGGCTGATACTCTTTAGCAGGTACGGCAGGATTTAACAGTAAGAATAAATTAGGATTATCCTGCTGATTATCAATGGCGGCTTTGATGCGATCTTTACTCGCATGCAAAACAACAGCACCGCCAAGACTATGGCCAATCACAGTGTACCGCAGCAGTTTATGCTGTGTTACTAAGCTATCAAGCTTATCCAGCAACTGTGATAGACCTAACTGCCCGATACGTTTAGCAACCCGTTTACGCTGTAAAATAGTGGGAAAATCTAAGGGTTCAATCCAACTTTTTGCATCATCTGAGCCATCGATCCAAAAAGGATCATATTTATCGCCCCGCCAGCCAATATACAAACCCAACAAGTTACGCTGGGTATCGGACGCGGCCATTTGCTGATAAAACTGCTCAAAGGCAATAAAGTTTTCATCCTTAGGCTCGGCGCTATGATGCCAGCCATGAACAAAAATCAATAATTCAGGGATCTGTGCAGGCTCTGGATGTAAAATTCGCGTCTCTAAACCTTGCCATTGCCTTTCGTCGTGGGGCTGACCTTTATCATTAAACTCAATCACATGAAAATTTTGCTTAGCGATATCAGGGCCGGGTATGTGGTAAGCCTGATCTGGAATAAAAGGAAGTAGGATGCAAAGTAATAACAACATTAAAAACAGTAACTTGTACTGAGTAAACTTTTTCAGGCTCATTTATAACAACATAATTAACGGCCAGGCTAGGCCAAAATAGACGTGCTGAAAGGGACTAACAGCAAAATTGACGAAATTATACGCTAACGCCATTAACCCAGCTAGTGCCTAAGTTGCTTTTCATCTGAACAGCAATGCTGTTTAACGCCAAGTATCGGGAAGCGTGACTTGGCTCCATAACTCTTGGCACAGCGGCTGACTATTGTGCCAGTCGCCGCCGTTAATCCATTTAACCAGCGTATCCCCCACCTTTGGATATGCGATTGGATTAGGCGATGCCGTTTTAAGCCAGCGCTTAACTATGTTCACATCGAGACTCATCATACTATCTGCAGCCGCTAAAAGTTGTAACGCCGCCACATTCGATAACTGCTCAAACTGGCCAATCAGTGGTTTGACTAAGAGTTTTTTACCTAAGGTTAATGCTTCGCTGGCAAGCTCAAAGCCCGCATTGCCTATCACACCACCGCAGCTGGCAAGATGTTGCTTAAACCCCTCACGATTAAAACCGTGCCATTTAATGTGCTCAGCAACTTGGCCTTTAGGTTGTTGGCTGTGATATACCAAAAACTGATAATCACTAAAGTGAGACAGAAAATGAGCAATCATATCCGCATCTTCAAAAGGCAAATAAACTAAAATCTGATGCGTGTGTTCGAATGGGCTGGCATCCACTTCGACAAAAGGCGGCAAAATAGGGAAGCCAAAATGATGCCAATGACACCCCAGCGCCACATCCACTGGTGCAAAATAATTGAGCAGCATCTCATTAAACCAAGTGCTACCGAGTTTTGGCACCGGATGAGTTAACGCCGCCTGATGGCTAATACCAATGGATGGCACGCCTTGGCGCCGCGCAGCCCAAGCCGACACAGGTTCAAAGTCGTTGAGTACTAAATCATAGCAACTGAGATCTAAGGCTTTAATATCTTTAAATAACGACAAGGACAAATTTTGTCGGACAGTTTGTGGCACATTCACGCGCCCGGAGTGCGTCGCAAACGTCATTCCCGCTTGAACGCGATAATCACCAAAGCACTCCATATCGAAAAACTGATCAGGCTTGCGCCCCGAAAATAGAAAGTCAACTTCAATATCTTGTTTCATCAATGCTTTAGCCATGACGCGTGCACGACTTAAGTGGCCATTCCCTGTGCCTTGAACTCCGTAGAGTATTCGCATTACGTATCCTTAAACTGATGAGTGAAGGAGAATTCCCACTAATGAAATGATTAACAGGCGCATATTTGAATTAAATCACTGGATGAACCAGCAATACCGACCCAATCCCTAATGAGGCTCCCGCCAGAATATCTAAGGGATAATGCACGCCAAGTGCAATACGTGAGCCCCCTATGCTAAAAGCCCATAAATACGCCACAGGAGCCGCCGCTGGATAGATTTGCGCCACGCTAGTTGCCATCACAAAGGCCGCAGCTGTATGACCAGACGGTAAGCTGAAGCGATCCGATGGTTCAAAACCACTCTCAAATCCCACTAATGCATGGCATGGCCGTGTGCGACGAATACTATTTTTCAATAGTAAATACAGAGGTAACTCAACCAAAAAACTCGCTAACATCAAATTAAATAGAGCCTGTCCTTGAGCGTGCGTCAGCATCAAACCCACGGACAAATATAAATACACATGCCCATCGCCACTCGCTGATACCCGCTTTGCATGGGCATATAAACCATGGTGCTGGGTGAAGCTCACGATATGGCAAAACATTCGCTTATCTAAGTCTGCAACGTAACTCAACATAAAACAGGCTCCTTGCTGGCATACCAGCGAGTTTTACTGCGATGTTCATCTGTACATTCTCTCGACGACGCTTAGAGTGCTTAGTCTGAAACCAACCGACTCACCAAGGCTCTATTCACGATTGAATTCGTTATTGACTGCTCACGGCTAATTTACTGTTTGCTATTGGTTAAACCTAAATAACATTAGCTAAAGCACTATTAGATAGCTTGAGACTAAGAAAGACCTGTGACGGCTAAGTGACATCTGCTCGAAGGTTTTATGACAAGAAGCATGGCTGAGGTTTTGATCTAGAAGGATTCTAGGGACGTTATGCTGGGGCTAAGGGATTTATTTAGGAATAGCGATAGGACTGAGACAGGATATTGTGTTGCTCTAAACGTTAATCTCAAGAGCAACACAATCCAATAAAACTTAGGCTGCGGCGGGAGTATTTGCCTTAGCACGGTAAATTTTTGTCAAATGGTAAATATTAATACAAGCAACAAACGCATTCATGCCGGCCACAGGCCAAGCAGAAATAAACACCCCATAAACCACAAACAGAGTGCATCCTACAAAATTCAACCATCGCAACCAAATGATATTCTTCATCATTAGAGAGATCGCCACCATTATAGAGGCAAAATAACCAATAATTTCAATCGTATTTACAGCTTCCATAGGCACCTCTCGAAGGCCCTCTACCGTCCATAAGCGTAACGGGGGGTCCATGCCCCTAAAGCAAATTAAGTTAAGTAAGTTAATTTAAACTTGGGATATAATACCAAAGCGCGCAACAGAGTTGTAATAAAAAACCGTTATTTAATGACCGATATCAAGTTTTACCGAATAAATTCTATAGTGTGACGAAAATTTACTACAGATGTGTTAACAGCCAAGTGGCAACAATACCGTGATTGATAACACTTTTCTTTTCAATAATCCCTTTTATACTGGCGTAAACTCGCTAAACTGTACGCAACGCGGATCAATAGGAGTGTAAATATGGAATACAACACCTCAGAACTATGTGACATGTACTTAGATGTCGTAGATGTAGTCGAGCCCATGTTCAGTAACTACGGTGGTTGTAGCTCTTTTGGCGGTTCTATTAGCACCATCAAATGCTTTGAAGACAACGGCCTAATTACCGAAGTCCTACAAGAGGATGGCCAAGGTAAAGTCTTACTCATTGATGGCGGTGGCTCATTACGCCGTGCGCTGATCGATGGCGCTATCGCAGAACTTGCGGTCAGCAACAACTGGGAAGGCATTATCGTTTACGGTTCTGTGCGCGATGTGGATGCATTGGAAGAGTTAGACATTGGAATTCAGGCCCTTGCCTCTATTCCAGTGGGTGCTGATAGCAATTCAGTGGGCGAAGTGGAAATTCCAGTCAATTTTGGCGGTGTGACTTTCTTACCCGGCGATCACATTTATGCTGATAACACAGGTGTGATTTTATCACCTGAACCACTCGACATTGAGTAATCTCACTGTTCAGTCAAGAAAGCCAGCTAAGCTGGCTTTTTTATTCACTATTTTCAGCGTTTCCCCATTGAATCCTCGCCCTACTCTGGCCACAATAGCTCGACTCTGGCCGAATAAGAATATCAATCTATGCCTGAATTTATTCCTTTTACCCATACCGATATCGCCTCACTCGTCAGCACAAGAACGGGCGAAACTAAGCTAGGCCAATGCGTCCATCTGGCCAATCACGAACACACGTTAGAGACCATACTTGCCACTGCAAAAGCCCACGGTGCATGCTTTGCCATTATCGGCGTTGGCGAAGATATAGGCCCACGTGCCAATTTAGGCCGCGGCGGTGCAACCGATGCGTTCACAACCAGTATGCGCCAATGGCTCAATTTACAATCGAATCGTTTTCTTTCTGGCGCCGAATGCCTAGTGTTAGGCCAAGTGAACACCGCCGATCTGCAGCAACAAACTACGAGCAATACAACAGCTAACAGTGACGTCACCTTAGATGAATTACGCGATGCAGTGGAACAACTCGATGAGCGTGTGATCCGTATCGTCAGTGCGATTTTAAAAGCGGGTTTAGAACCCATACTCATCGGCGGCGGCCACAACAATGCCTATGGCTTGTTGATGGCAACCTACGGCCACTACCAACGCCAAGTCGCGGCGGTGAATCTCGATCCTCATTCGGATTTTCGCCTGCTCGAAGGTCGTCACAGCGGCAATGGTTTTAGCTATGCAGCCGATCGCGGCGCCTTAGGTTGCTACCATGTACTGGGTTTACACGAGTTAAAAAACAGCGAAGCAAACCTAAGCCAACTCAGCGAATTTGGGGGCACTTGGCATAGCTTGCAACAAATTTGGGTTCGCCGTGAAATCAGCCTTAGCCAAGCTTTACTTGAAATCGCCGCCAAACTAAATGACACAGGTTTACCCGTAGGATTAGAACTTGACGTCGATGCTATCGCTAAAATGCCCAGTAGCGCTTCAACCGTTGCTGGTGTGCCATTGCTCGATGCGGCGCATTATGTCAGTTATATCGCTCGCCACTGTACATGTGCTTATTTGCATTTAGCCGAGGCTGCGCCAAGTTGCCACGAAGCTGGGATTGAAGCCGGATTCAGGGATGTTGGCCAAAGCCTAAGCGAGCTTATCTACGCTTATGTGGAGGCTCGCATGCAATTTTTGGCACAATGAATATCACCAGTTGCACCCAACTGGGCGCTAAGCTATTCACCAAATCCTGATATTGTGGTCTAATGCCAGTCCATTTTACGTGGTCGCTAAGCACTTAATCCTACGACTGTTCAGGAGTGCCTCAAGCTAAGGCACTGCAGTTAGTTTACTAGCTCGATCACAGAGTGATAGATCAAAGATTCAGCAAATGCAGGCGATGGCTTACACTCGCAACTAATACATTGCAAAACAATAGGAACACATTGATGTCTGAGGGCGAATCTAAAAGTACCCACTTTGGTTACAAAACCGTAGAGGCCGATAAAAAGGCTGAACTCGTTGCCGGCGTGTTTCATTCTGTTGCCGCTAAGTACGACATAATGAACGATGTGATGTCCTTCGGCATCCACCGTTTTTGGAAACGTTACACCATTGAAGTCTCTGGCGCCCGCCCTGGCATGAAAGTGCTCGATTTGGCTGGCGGTACAGGTGACTTAACCGCAAAATTCTCTCACTTAGTGGGCGATAAAGGTGAAGTGGTTTTAGCTGACATTAACGATTCCATGTTAAAAGTCGGGCGCACTAAATTGCGCGACAAGGGCATAGTCAATAATGTCAGTTATGTGCAAGCCAACGCCGAAGCACTGCCGTTTCCCGATAACCACTTCGACATCATTACCATCGCCTTTGGTCTGCGTAACGTGACCGATAAAGATGCGGCGCTGCGTTCAATGAATCGCGTGCTTAAGCCCGGTGGCAAGTTATTAGTGCTAGAGTTCTCTAAGCCTCAGCATGAAATCATGCGTAAAGTGTATGATTTATATAGCTTCAAAGTCTTACCTAAGATGGGTGAGCTCATCACTAAAGATGCCGACAGCTACGAGTATCTGGCTGAATCGATCCGCATGCACCCAGATCAAGACACATTAAAACAAATGATGGTTGATGCAGGCTTTGAACAAGTCGACTACACCAACATGACCGACGGCATTGTCGCATTGCACCGTGGTTATAAATTCTAATGATGCCGCAAGAAGTTGTGCTGCTTGCCTGCGCCGCAATTGAAACGGGTCTGAAAAAACTTCAGGCCCAAGCGGGCGACGATTATTCGCGCCAGCGCCAGTTGCATGGCAAAGTGTTTCGTATCCAATTATCGCAGCTCAGCTGGCCATTCTATTTAGTGTTTGCCAAAGAGATCCAAGTACTGAGCCGCTATGAAGGCGATGTCGATGTCAGTCTACATGCCGATGCGACGACGCTTTATCGCGTGTCCGAAGGCGCAAACCTGACTGAACTAATCAAGCAAGATAAACTCAAGCTTGAGGGCGATCTCAATTTATTACAAAGCTTTAGCCAATATCTACGCGGTATCGAATTTGACTTTGCCGAGCCAATATCCCGTTATTTAGGTGATGGTCCCACTCACAAACTCATCTGTTCTAGCCATCAGGCAAAAGACTTTGCACTCGAAGTGTTGCGTAAAACCCGCTCCCACTTAGGGCAACTCGCAGTTGAAGAGTATCGCCTCGCACCGCACCCAATTGAGTTAATGCACTTTCGCGATCAAATGGATGATTTAGTTGCCGACACTCGCGCGATTGAACAACGGATTGCCCAATTAAGAGACCAAATTAAGCCATGACCTTTGCCAGTATCCGCCGCGGTTACCACGTCATCAAGACCTTACTTCAGTACGGGTTAGATGACGTATTGCCGCCAAAGATGACACCTTGGTACTTTAAGCTCGCCCGTAACAGCCTATTCTGGATCCGCAATAAGCATAAAAATAAGCCCGGTGGCGAACGCTTAAAACTGGCGATGCAGGAACTCGGCCCCGTTTATATCAAGCTTGGGCAAATGCTCTCAACCCGCCGCGATTTACTCAGCGATGAATGGGCCAGTGAATTGGCCATGCTACAGGACAAAGTACCGCCCTTTGATGGTGCACTTGCCCGCCAAGCGATTGAAGCTGAGCTAAAAGCGCCGATTGAATCGCTATTCGATGACTTTAATGAAACGCCACTGGCCTCAGCCTCTATTTCTCAGGTGCATACCGCGACCTTAAAATCTAACGGCAAAGACGTCGTACTTAAGGTGCTACGCCCGAATGTAGAAGCCAAGATTCAAGCCGATCTGCAGTTGATGTCGCAAACTGCCAAACTGATTGAATACCTCCTCGGTGAAGGTAACCGCCTGCGCCCTGCTGAAGTGATCGAAGATTATCGAGTCACTATTTTAGGCGAGTTAAACCTTAAGCTCGAAGCCTTAAACGCAGTCAAGCTACGCAACAACTTCCTCAACTCAGATGCGCTCTATGTGCCTTATGTGTATGAAGAGTTTTGCTATCCACGCCTGATGGTGATGGAACGTATTTACGGTATTTCTGTCTCGGATATTGCCGCCCTTAAAGCGCAAGGTACCAACTTTAAGTTATTGGCCGAGCGGGGTGTTGAACTATTTTTTACCCAAGTATTCCGCGATAACTTTTTCCACGCCGACATGCATCCGGGCAATATCTTTATTTCCCGCGATCATCCTGAGAACCCATACTACATTGGGCTCGACTGCGGCATCATGGGCACACTCAGCGAAGTCGATAAGCGCTATCTCGCCGAAAATTTCCTCGCCTTCTTTAATCGCGATTATCACAGAATTGCCCAGCTCTATATTGAGTCTGGCTGGGTATCGGAAAAAACCGATCTACAAGCTTTCGAACAGGCCATCAAAGTGGTGTGTGAACCTATGTTCAACAAGCCGCTCGACGAAATTTCCTTTGGTCATGTGTTACTGGAATTATTCCGCACTGCGCGCCACTTCGATATCGTAGTGCAACCGCAATTGGTATTGTTGGAAAAAACCTTACTCTACATCGAAGGCTTAGGCCGTCAGCTGTATCCACAGTTGGATTTATGGCAAACCGCCAAACCCTTTTTAGAGCAGTGGATGGCCGACCAAGTCGGTCCTAAAGCTATGTTTAAAAAGGTATCCACAAAACTGCCATATTGGGCTGATAAACTACCTGAATTCCCTGAACTAATTTACGATAATCTTAAGTTAGGCAGGAAATTGCTGAGTTCTCAGCAACAAATGCTAGATAAGTATTTGAAATATCAGCAGCAGGCACACAAGAGTAACTACTTGCTTATCACTTCTGCCGTTTTATTGATCTGTGGCACGTTATTGATTAATAGAGACGCTACACTATGGACCCCTTATGTTTGTCTAATTTCAGGCATGATATTGTGGTTTGTAGGATGGCGATCTAGGCCAAAGAATCGCAAATTTTAGCTAGCACTAATTAATCAGAGGTTCATAATAGAACCGATATCAATTAAGAGGATACCTTCATGGGTGGTATTAGTATTTGGCAACTGCTTATCGTTGCGTTAATCGTTGTCTTGTTGTTTGGAACTAAGAAATTACGCTCTTTGGGTGGTGATTTAGGTGGTGCGGTTAAAGGCTTCAAAAACGCCATGTCTTCAGAAGAAGACAAGAAGGCATTAGAAGACACCGAAGCGGCTAAAACAGCGCAAACAACTCAACAGGCGACTGAAAAGAAACCTGAGTCTAACAAAGAACAGGCGTAACTCTTTATGTTTGACGGTATCGGCTTTATGGAGCTGCTGCTGATCGGTGTTTTGGGGCTAGTGGTTCTTGGCCCCGAACGTCTACCGGTTGCGGTGCGTTCGGTAACGAGTTGGATCCGTGCGATGAAACGCATGGCGAACTCGGTAAAAGAAGAACTTGAGCAGGAGCTGAAGATCGAGCAGTTGCATGCCGATCTTAAAAAAGCCGAGAGCAAAGGTTTATCTAACCTCTCACCTGAACTCAAAGAGTCTATTGAGCAACTAAAGCAAGCGGCACAGTCAGTGAACCGCCCTTATCAAGTTCAGGATCCGTCAAAAGACACCCCTGAGCCTGAGAATCAAATTCACACTCCTGCTCAAGTGAATCCAGTTCAAGCTAGCCAAACTAATCCAACAGCCACTGTAGAGGCGAGTCAAACATCGGCTTCTCCCGCTACTTCAAGTGAGCCATCTCAGGGCGTGGATACCAGTTCTAACCCGAAAGCCAACGGATAATTCATGTCGCAACAGCAGCCACTTATCAGCCATTTGCTTGAACTTAGGTCCAAGCTGCTAAAATCCATTGCTAGTGTGTTATTAGTGTTCATTTGTAGTGTGTACTGGGCAAATGATATCTACCACTACATGGCAATACCTTTAATGCAATCTTTGCCTCTTGGTGGCAGCATGATTGCGACGGATGTCGCTGCACCATTTTTTGCACCTTTCAAACTAACCCTCGTTTTATCATTTTTTGTGGCAGTGCCCTACGTGTTATTTCAAATTTGGTCCTTTGTGGCACCGGGTTTATATAAACATGAAAAACGCTTAGTGATGCCACTGCTATTCAGCAGTACCTTATTGTTTTATCTCGGTATTGCATTTGCTTATTATCTTGTATTCCCTGTTGTTTTTGGTTTTTTTGCTAACAATGCGCCAGAGGGAGTTCAAGTTGCGACAGATATTACCAGTTACCTTAACTTCATTCTGAAGCTATTCTTTGCCTTCGGTCTATCCTTTGAAATCCCCATTGCCGTTGTTTTACTCTGCTGGTCAGGTGTCACTACACCTGAAGATCTCAAGCAAAAACGTCCTTATATCATAGTGGGCGCCTTTGTCGTCGGCATGCTATTAACCCCACCAGATGTGATTTCCCAGACTATGCTTGCTGTACCAATGCTGTTATTGTTCGAAGGCGGTTTATTAGCGGCTCGTTTCTACAGCAAACCAGATGACGAGTCAGACGAAGATACTGAACAAACAAACGACTAACGTCCTCGAAGGCGTTAGGGGAATAATATAATAAGGAACATTCTCATGCGCTTAACTCTTATCACGGCAGCGATCATGCTTGTATCTGTCCAAGCAAATGCCAGCATTGAACAACAGTTAACCCAATGTGCAACAACCGCCGATAAACTCGACCGCTTGATTTGCTATGACAAGCTAGCAGAAAGCGTAAAAGCTGACACCATTCGCACTCAAACGATACCGACTACAGTAGCAACAGTTGCAGTCCCTACGACTGCAGCAGCGATAGTGGCAACCGCCTCCCAAGCACCAGCGGCAAAAATTGCCGATGACTTTGGGATGGAAGCCAAGCGTGTTCAAGAAAATACTGTCGATAAGATTTATTTAGAGATTCAATCTATAGCTGAAGATGCCTACGGAGACATTAAAGTGACTTTCACTAACGGTCAGGTATGGAAACAAACTGATGGCCGTAAGTACAATGTTAAGCAAGGTGAAACTGTCTATATTGAAAAAGCCGCTTTAGGTTCTTTTTTAATGGGTACCGATGATCGCAATGCCAAGGTTCGGGTAAAACGCCTAAAATAATGCCCTCATACATAGATATCGCTGTCAATTTACTTGGCAGCGCACTCGAACAAGATACTGTATCGATAATACAAGCGGCGGCGGACCAAGGGGTTTCGCCGTTAATTGTTATTGGCAGCGATTTAACTGAAAGTGCGGCAGCCATTGCTGTATGCGAGCAATATCCTAATCAACTTTACTGCACTGCTGGTGTGCATCCCCACCATGCCAGTGGTTGGCATGATAGCTCAAACGCTCGACAAGCTGAACTCTGCCATGCACCGCAAGTGGTTGCCGTTGGCGAATGTGGTTTAGACTACAATCGTGATTTCTCCCCGAGACCTATCCAGCGCCAAGCTTTTATTGCGCAACTAGAATTGGCGATTGAACTTCAAATGCCCGTACTGATGCACGAGCGCGATGCCCACGAAGACTTTATCGCTATCCTGCGTGAATATCGACCTCAGCTTAATGGTGCGCTTTTACATTGTTTCACAGGCACTCACGCACAGATGGAAGCCTATATTGACCTCGATTTACACTTAGGCATAACAGGTTGGGTCTGCGATGAAAGACGCGGCCAAGAACTAGCGCAACTCGTTCCCTTTATTCCGCAGAATCGCATTTTAATCGAGACAGATAGCCCTTACCTACTCCCCCGTAGTATGCGGCCCAAGCCTAAATCGAGCAAAAACAAGCCCGAATACCTTCCTTATATCGCAAATTATATTGCAAACCTACGCGGAGAAGATGCGGATGAGTTTGCAAAACGTTGCTACCAAAATAGCTTAGCGTTTTTTAATTTGGATCGAGTCCATGCTTAACAAAAACATGCCACTCATACTCTTGCTGTGGCTATGGATATGCCCAACACAGGCCTTGGCAACCTTATTGAGCATTGACGAGTCAACCACGACGCCTTTAAACCTTACGCCTTGGTTAATGGTCAGCCACCCTACACCAGCAAAAGAACTGGCCGAAATACAAGCTTTGCCAAAAACTGATTGGCATAACTTTACCAATAAAGACATTCAAAAACTCAGCGGCCATGATTTTGGCTCAGTTTCAGCTTAACCAGCCCTGACGAAACACTTTCGCGCATTTTAGCGCTAGATAACCCTTTGTTAGACAAGGTAACTATCTACCATTTAGTCAATAATAAACTCATGAATACTGTGCTGATGGGTGATATATTCCCCTATGAGGATCGACCATTCTTGAGTAATATTTTCCTATATCCTTTCAAGATCAACACAGATGACTCCCATACTTTCTATCTGCATATTCAAACGGAAGGTAGTGCTGCAGTACCATTAAACCTATGGTCTTCTAATGACTTAGCTCAAATTGCCGAATCTACCGCCGTTGAGCATGGATTCCAACTTGGTGTACTTGCCGCAATTGGCATTTTTAGCCTTTTTATCGCCATAGCATCGGGCTCATTCAGCTACAGCTATTACTCTGGCTATGTCCTTAGCATGACCTTACTCGTTGCCACGATTAACGGTTTTGCCTTCCGATTCCTCTGGCCAGACTGGCCGCTATTGCAGCAAGTTATGGTGCCGTTTTTACTGCCAATCGTTATGGCATTTGCGTTAATGTTTACTGAAAAAATATTACAGCTCAAATATTTAAACCGCCGTATGTTACTCACTTGTCGCTATAGTGCTGTGTATATCCTCTGTGTTGGACTCGCCACACCTTTTATACAATATGGAACGGCGCTCTATATCGAGATCATTTCCGTTGCAGTGCTCAGCCTAGTCCTGATGGTCTTTGCCATTACTCAGGCTATCAATGGCCATAAACTGGCACGTATGTACACTATTGGCTGGGTGAGTATGCTGACAGGCGCCTGCATCAGTAGCTTGCTTTATCTCAGCGTGATCGACTTAAATTTAAAACCGCAAACGCCTGTGATGCTTGGGCTGACTTTTGAAATTATCTTCATGTCTCTGGTGCTCGCCATCCGCTATAACGATGAGCGCAAAGCTAAACTACGTATCCAGCAAGAAGCCTTAAAGCAAGCACAGAAAATTCGTAGTGCGCGGGAAGAAGCCCTAAAAGCGGAAGCCGAGAGCAATGAGAAACTCGAACAAATGGTGCAAGAGCGTACTTTAGAACTGGAAATCACCCTCAGAGAATTGCATGAGGTGAATCAAAAGCTCACCGAACAAAGTACTATCGACAGTTTAACTGGGGTCAAAAACCGCAGTGCCTTTGATAAACGTTTAATCGCTGAAAGCCGGATCAGTCGCATGCAAGAAACACCCATAGCACTGTTAATGCTTGATATTGATCGCTTCAAGCTGATCAACGACAGATTCGGTCATCTTGCAGGCGATCAAGCATTACGTACAATAGCTCAAACATTACAGCAGCATTTAAAACGGCCAACGGATCTAGTGTCACGTTTTGGGGGAGAGGAATTTGCTATCATCCTTCCTAATACAACTGCAGAAGGTGCGCTCCAAGTTGCTGAAACAATAAGAGACGCTGTTGCCTCTATTCATTTTGAATGGGAAGGTGAAGCGATACCTTTGACTATCAGTATCGGAGTCAGTGCCGATATAGTGACCCACGATCAACACAGTACTAAATTACTAGAACAAGCAGATAAAGCCCTCTACCAAGCAAAAAACGGTGGACGTAATCAAGTCAGCTTGTATTTGTCGGATCAAGCAAGACCAGTACCTAATTAGGAGTCAAATGTGAATATCATTACCAGTGCCTTCCCTCAGCGTAGAATGCGCCGCATGCGTAAACATGATTTTAGCCGTCGCCTCATGGCCGAAAATCATCTAACGGTCAATGACTTGATTTACCCAATGTTTATTCTAGAAGGCACTAATCGCAGTGAAAAAATAGCCTCTATGCCCGGTGTTGAACGCTACTCGATAGACTTGCTACTGAAAGAAGCTGAAGAACTGGTTGAGTTAGGTATCCCATTGATCGCACTTTTCCCTGTGACACCTGCAGAGAAAAAAACATTAATGGCAGAAGAAGCCTATAACGCAGATGCCCTAGTGCAACGTGCAGTGCGCGAGCTAAAAAAAGCCTTTCCACAGCTAGGCATCATGACTGACGTGGCACTAGATCCTTTCACCACTCACGGTCAAGACGGCATCATAGACGAAACGGGTTATATCCTTAACGATATCACCACCGAGATTTTAGTGAAGCAAGCACTGTCACACGCCGATGCTGGAGCTGACATCATTGCACCATCGGACATGATGGATGGCCGTATTGGCGCGATTCGCCAAGCATTAGAAGCGGCAGGGCACGTCAACACCCAAATCATGGCTTACTCGGCAAAATACTCTTCAAACTACTACGGTCCATTCCGTGATGCCGTAGGCTCAGCGGGTAACCTCAAAGGTGGCAATAAGCATAGCTATCAAATGGATCCAGCGAACAGTGACGAAGCTTTGCATGAAGTCGCACTCGATATCCAAGAAGGAGCCGATATGGTGATGGTTAAGCCAGGTATGCCGTATTTAGATATAGTGCATCGCGTTAAAACTGAACTTGCAGTGCCAACATTCGCCTATCAAGTCAGTGGTGAATACGCCATGCATATGGCAGCAATCCAGAATGGATGGTTAGCCGAAAAGGCCATCGTCATGGAATCCCTACTTTGCTTTAAACGTGCAGGCGCAGACGGTATTTTAACTTACTTCGCTAAACGTGCTGCCCAGTGGCTTAAAGAAGCTTAAGCAACCTAATGCGAAACTAATGCAAAAGCACCACCTCAAAGCAGCCTTCTGGCTGCTTTTTTTTATCGATGAATAGTGAAAAATCTGGAAGTAACGCTTGTGTATTGAGGGGAAGAAAAGACTCGCCAACAAAGCTAATAGCAATACTTACAGTCGGCAGCATTGCTATTAGTATAAATAATGTTCAGATTACAAAAGCAAAAAAGCCAGCTTATTCAGCTGGCTTGATTACATCTCAATGAGATAATTAGGCGCTTGGCGATGACCTACTCTCACATGGGGAGACCCCACACTACCATTGGCGCGTTTGCGTTTCACTTCTGAGTTCGGGATGGGATCAGGTGGTTCCACAAGGCTATTGTCACCAAGCAAATTCTTTATTCTAGGGTTAAACACTAGATCGTAATGGTGCTGATACCCAGAATCGAACTGGGGACCTCATCCTTACCAAGGATGCGCTCTACCGACTGAGCCATATCAGCAATTCTATACTAATCAATTAAGATTATTTAAATTAGGCGCTTGGCGATGACCTACTCTCACATGGGGAGACCCCACACTACCATCGGCGCGTTTGCGTTTCACTTCTGAGTTCGGGATGGGATCAGGTGGTTCCACAAGGCTATTGTCACCAAGCAAATTCTGTTTATTACCGTGTCCATCTCTGGACCACGTTAATAATAATTCGGAAAGCTGATTTTCTTTGTTTGAGTTCAAACTTTATCAAGTATCTGTATTCTGTCTAAGGCTTTTCGTACGACCTCCATGGAAGGAGGAAGTGCTAGAAAATGTCTGGAACATTTTCAGTAAAACCCATCTGGGTTGTATGGTTAAGCCTCTCGAGTCATTAGTACATGTTAGCTCAACGCCTCACAACGCTTACACACCATGCCTATCAACGTCCTAGTCTCGAACGGCTCTTTAGAGGAATTAAATTCCTAGGGATGACTCATCTTAGGGCTCGC